>WJKZ01000209.1 GCA_014728785.1 Candidatus Omnitrophota bacterium | reverse complement strand
TCTGATAATCCTGAATCCATTCGATTAAGGTAATACTAAATAAATAGTCATCTCCGCCAAAATAATTATCCTTTAAGCGAGCATAGGTGGGCTGAAGACCGCTAAAATAAATATCGCTTGCCGAAACAATAATTGTATAAAGAAGATTTTCGGCAAAAGCTGTGCGGAAAGAAGCGGTAAAACTCTCCGGCGCAACTAAAGCCTGCCGTTTTACCTCCCTTATGTCGACGAACCTTCCCCCCGCAATACCGTCATCTTCACCGATAACTAAACTTTCTTCTTCTTCGGGAGTAACCACATACACATACATTGAGTATCTGCTGCGGTTCCGGGCATGATTAGCGCCACGGACATCGTCTGAGAAAACTCCTAAATGATACAGCCTTTCCCGGGCAATATGGGTAACATTGAGTTCTTCCCTGCACTCCCGCTCTAATGCCTCCAGATAATCATCTCCTAACCCTAAATGGCCGCCGACCGATTCGGCAAAAACTCCCGGCTCAATATCTTTTTTATCCCCGCGTTTCTGGACAAAGACTTCACCGTCTTCGTTTACAATAAATACTCTCACGTCTCTGTGCAGGTCTCCGTCATAATGAACTAAAGCTCTGGGCTTTACTCTGCCTGTAAGGTTACCCTGCTCATCAATCAACTGAAAGTATTCTTCCTGGAGTAAATCTTTGAGGCTTATATCCCGGCCCAGTTTTTCCCTGTACTGACGCTGCCATTCCCTTAACTGGATAAGAAGGTTGTTCCTCCCGGCCTCTGAGTCTCCTTCCACTCTTAAGTCGTCGGCGTATTTAAGAATTAATTCTACCCTTTCAGAAGCCGGTAATTTATCTGTATTTCTATCACCTGAAGAAAAATCAGTACCTTTTAAAACCTGATTAATTCCTCTAAGTACATGCTCAAAGAAAGAAGCTGAAAATTTCTCGGTAAGTTCCTCCATTACTCCTTCAAAATTTTCCCAAGCCCATGGATTAGGAAATACACGTCCGCCGGCTTCTACATATTGGTTTCTCCAGAGAATCTGGCGTACACCTTCTAATACACGTTGATAGCGGTCATACCCTTTGGGGTCTGACTCTTTAGAGAGAGAAAAAGCTCTGTCGCCATCCCTGTCACATAAGCGGCGGTATACCTCATAAGCCATTGCTTTTATAAGAGAACGATCCTCATAAGTTAAAGATTCCCTCTGACGCTGTATTTGAGCTTTATCTTCTGCACTTAAAGTAGGTGAGGGAGCAACGAACACATCGTTTATAAAAGTATCACTTTCTATACAGGAAGCATTAACCGCCCATACATCGGACGAGCTCAAAGAAGCTATATTAGCTGCGACATAGGCTCTTATATCGGTTAAAAAATCCTCTTCTCTGGTCAAGTCTATTTCTCTTTTATTTTCCTGGATAAGCTCAAACATCCTACGATAGGCAAGTGAGCGTTCCCCAGGGGTTGAGAAAGCTGAATCAATAACTCTGGTATTGGCAGCGCGGACCTGGAGTTGAGCATCTTTGTAAGGGGAAAGAAACACAACCAAAACATCCTCAAATCTTTCACGGAAACGGGAATCTTTCTTTAAGGCATAGAACCATCCGTAACCTCCCTCAAGCACAACTAATCTGTCCCCTTCGAATACGCTCTTTATGCCTCTTATCTTTCTGAGTACCGTAATTGTATCCTCTGTCTCTCTTACTATTTCATCAGTAGGAAGTATAATACCTCTTCTGTCATCTGCTAAATCAGACTTCTCTATTATGCGTTCTTCTTCAAAGTCTATAAGAGGCAGGCCCTGGAGTTGGTTATTTACCAGAGTAGTGACTATCTTGCCTTCCCTTTCAAGCTCAAGCAGCTCTGCTTCGTCCCTGAAATGGTAAGCAACCCCGTCTTTTTCGCTACTTCCCTTTTTAACCCTAGGATTGCGTGTGTGGTAAAGCATAAGGCGTGAGGTTAAATGTCCGAATCTCTCCTGGAATTTACCCCAGAGAGTCCCTTTACCTGTCCCCGGTGCCGCAGAATACAACATAAATTTGTGACCTATCTCATAACGTGATAAATCCAGAGACTCTATAGCTTGAGCTAAGTCATCTGCGGAAGAGCATTCATCCGCATCATTTAAACCGCTGGCAGCGGGATTATCCGCTGAACCCTGCTCTTGAGATTCGCTATCTTCTAATAGATAGTTAAATCTGCCTATAGTATAAGTATTGACCCTCCTGCCTCTTTCTTCTAAAACAGAAGCTCTCATCCTTAAGGTAGCTGTACTGTATTTGAGAAGGCTTACTGCTATATTTCCGTCACGGGTACCTAAAAGGCCTCGTTCCTTCACCGAAAGCAGAAATTCCACCTTGGCTTTTAACAAGTCTGAATCCATATGGATGAGCCTTTCAAAAGTCTGAGTATCTGGATTTGCTCCCACAGATAAGAGAAGAGTGCGGTTCTCTTCTTCTGCCGGAATAGTTACGGATTCGGCCTCTAAAATAGGCTCTGGCTGGGCTTTTTCTAAAGCAACATTTCTTCTCGCGGTAGTTTCAGAAGCGGTATGGGTTAAGCTAACCTCCTCTGGAGAGTCTAAATCTAAACCATCTGTATTTACCTCAATGTGTATGCTACCGAAACGTATAGTTATGTTTTGAGAAGGAATAGTTATTATTTTTCCGGCAGCATCCCTAATTTCTATCTTTAACTCTTCCTCGTCAAGCTGACGGCGTATTTCTTGGGCTACTTGCTGCTGCTGTGCATCAGGTATTTCTTTATCCAGTATTATCTCTATGTACCGGTAATCTATTACCTCTACTCTGGGAGGAGCATGGGAATCGGCAAGGGAATCCTGAAGAATTTGGTTAACTATTGCTTTTATTTCTGCAACGGCAGTTTCCTCCTGTGAAGAATCAGGGGTTTCCGATTCCTGGTGAGAAAGAGTTGATTCTGATTCTGTTTCGTCGGAGATATGGCCGCCCGGAAGCTCATCCCGAAAGAAGAGTGGTTCTGCCTTATTTTTAACTTCACCTTTAATATCTTTGAGAGCTTTTGATATTTCGGAGACTAAACCTTTCAGAGAAGAAACAAATCCTTTAGGGGTAAATGAGGAGATTGAATCCCAGAAGAAATAAACTATTGCGAAAAGACCGTGCACTATACCTTTTGTGTATCTCTCTTTAGCGACCAGACCTGCGAAAAATATAAGTGCAACGGCAGCCACTGCAAAAGGCAGACTCAGGGAAGCCGGGCCGAATATGGCTGCGCCGAGCAAACCTAAAACAGTTAAGGGATAAAGAGGTTTTGAATAACCATTTTTCATAAAGGGACCGAATATAAAGGCGAAAGGAAATACGTAGAAGAATATCTGTCCTGCCACCGCGTAAGGGTGTGCGGATGAAAGACCCAGAATAAATAAGAGTAATATTCCCCAGCGTATGGCAGAACGGAAAGTCACAAATAATTCTTTAAAGCTTAACATCGGATAGTATATATCTTTAATTCCCGAAGAGAAAATTCCGGCCTGCCCTTTAAAAGCGTTTCTTACTTTCTCATCATGCATGGGTATAAACGGCAGGAATGTAAATACCAAACTCCAGAACCTCTTGAGATACAGAAAATAGCCGACGATTGAATTTATCAGGGAAGAAATAAATCCAGGCGTAAAAGAAGGCAGGTTTATATTAGATTTTACCTGGTTGATAAACAATCTGGGGCCTCCGGCAGTGATAGCCTGAGCTAATACATACTGCAAACTTATAAAAAATAGAGGAGCAGCCAGGTAAGCATAAGGTGTCCAGCTTAAGAAAAAGGCAAAAAGGAATATTAAAAGATTGTATCTCGGTATCAAAGGCTTATTGAAATAAAAGTCAAAATTTTCGAAAAGGGTAAGTTTCTCTGTCCAGTGCAACTGGTCACTTAAAAGAAGCTCCTGGAAATGCACCCCTAAGAAAGCATCTGTTACCAATCCTCCAAACCTGTTTTGAAAAGCCGGCATAGAACCTACTATCATCTCTCGCGGCCTGCCCCAGCTTATCCAATGGGTTGCATTTCCGTACCAACCTTCACCTGTTCCGCCCCAACCGCCTTTTAAAGCCTCAATTGCTCCTCCTGTATCTTCGATATTGTCCATATAACATGCCCAGCCGCGCATTACACCCCAACGGACAATACCAGGTCCGTAGAAAGCATGCATACCTATTTCGGCCTCTGCGGGTATTTCTCTTGTATTCCAGTTGTCATCTGCTACGCGATGGTCGGATGCCGCCGGCATAAAACCATCAACAAAAACTCTTAAATCCGTACACATCCAGCCTAACCTTTCATCCTGGCCGAACCTTTCGGACACAAATGGCATAAGGAAAAATTCAGAAGGATAGAAGAAGTGGTCACGGTCTGAATTAAGAACCATGGCGTCGTCTTTGCCCTGGAGGCGGAGATATCCTTCTATAAAACGGGCGGTAACGCTCCAATAATTACTCTTGGGATTCCAGGCGCCTCCCAGCTCAGGGTCATATCCATAATAAGCGGGGTTATCGGGGTCACTACTGTCGCCGTTTGATACCAATATCCTGTAAGTGCCGTCTCCGGGCGCCCTGTTGAGGGTCCAGCCGTAATTACCTAACCGCTGAATTAAAGCATATAGCCAGCGGGATGTTTTATCTGTCTCGGAACCGTCAGGCAAATTGTCAGGATCAAGATCTGAGTGGTTAGCTATAACCATCATGTGCTGATAAATTTCCTCATCGGTCGGCTCATGCCCCAATTTATGCTTTAACAACACCCGAAAAGCAAGCTCTCCTGCTTCCTGGCTGTAAATCTGGGTCTTTAAATATCCGTCTATCCTGAATATTATCCATTCAAAAGTAACTTTAGCTTCAACCTCATCATAAGGCTCACCTGATATTTCACTCAACCTCTGTATAGTGTCGGCAAAGCTTAAGTTAATTCTGGTTAGCTCTCCAAGCACACTTCCTTCCAAGCCAAAGCTTTCTGCAAGATAATTTCTCCAGGAATAGCCAAACTGCTCTTTTGAAATCCTGAACGGTGATTTCATCACCTTTACTTTTTCTTTAGTTGTTTTTGTTGTTGCCGTTTCAGCATCCAAAAATTCCGGTAGAGGATATACCCTCTTTTTACCCGTCCCTTTAAATATTACCGGAGGCAGCTTGTCTAAGTCCATTGCTTGGATTTTCGCTCCAAGTTCGCCCTTCTTAAACATCTCTACCTTATTAAAGAACTCTATCAATATAGCCCTTGCTCTGGGCGCAGATACATGGGGCAACCTTGATGCAGAAGAATTATCTACTGCATCAAGCAAGGCTTTAGCTTCGTCTTCTGTAATAAAATAGTGTCTTCTTAAGCTCCCCTCAACCACTACTACTTCAAAAACGTCTCTTAAGTATCTGGCCTCTAAGCTGTCTCCTCTCATCCTGTCAAGCTGGCTCTTCCCTATGTCGGAGTAGAATTTCAAAGTATGCCATCTATCTCTTTTCTGGAGCTTAAGAGCTACGGCCTCGGCTAATTGATACCACCAGCTTCTTATAGATTCGCGCATGGTCAAAATCATAATTATAATGGCCGGGCCCCAGGCATAAAGGGGAAGTACACCCATACCATAAGCAAAACTTAAAGCTACCAGTGCTAAATTAGAAAATAATATGAAGAAGAAGTAAGCATAGAAGAACTGCCTTTTTACTTTAAGTTTTTCCTGTACTACCGGATCATCTTTATATTTATAATCAGGAGCTGTTTTGATTATCCTGATTAAGCCACGCAGCCAATCAAATAAATGAAACTGTATGTAAGGTGCAAGGATATGGATTTCTTTTGCTAATGTAAAACCAACAAATATAACAAAAATCGCCGGTAAAATCTGCCCGCTTAAAAGTAAACTTACCCCTATGTAACCGAAAGACAAAGCAATTAATCCTATAGCTCCTGCCTCAACAATATTTATTTCC
>WJKZ01000208.1 GCA_014728785.1 Candidatus Omnitrophota bacterium | reverse complement strand
TACGGCATGAACTTCCGGTACATGCCGGAGTTGGATGCGCGTTACGGCTATTTTGTCGTGATAGGGTTAATGCTTGCTCTGGCGATAGGGATGCTTTTATTTTTTAAAAAGAAAAAATGGCTATAAGGGCTTTGAGACAGATAGTCTTCAATGTGTTTTAACAAGTTCAGTTTTTTGACTATTTCGATAACCTCAATTCTTATCCTGCTTATTTTCGCAGGCTGGTATTTTCTTTTTACCGCAGCCGGCTCGAAGCTAATCGCAAGGGCAGTAATCTCTGAGTATACAGAATCGGAAAGTGTAAAAATCGCAGAATTAGAGGGGAATCTTGCCCGGAAACTGATAATTGAGGGCGTCGAAATAGAAGACTTGAGATTTTTACCTTCCGGCAGCAAACTAATGGTTCAGAAGCTGGAGGTTTGTCTTTGGCCTGTTGACCCGGAAAGGCCGAATATAAAAATCCATAACGGCAGGCTGAAATTTCCCGGGGCAGGATTGATAGTCTTTTACGGGGACTACAAAGATTCCTCTTTCGGCCTCAACGTCTATTCCAAGAACCTGAACATCCGGGACATGCTGGATTTATTTGCAAAAAGTGAATATTTAAAAAAGATATCCGGAACAGCAGAACATTTAGACGTGTATATCCGGGGCACTTTTCTGGAGCCACGGCTTAAGGGTACTCTTTACATAGAGAAACTTATCCGTAACGGTTTTTCGATGTCGGACTGTAGTATAATTTTTGACCTGCAGCTTAAGGATATGAAGGAGAAGCTGAAGATATATGGAGAGATTTTGTTGGAAAGCGGCATATTATCGGGCCCTAAAACAGCCCTGGTTAATCTGGAGCCCAGCAGGGTCCTCTTTTTCGGAGATACCAGGCATCCGTCTTTTGATTTAAAGGGCCATTCTAAAGTAGACGGCGTCAGGATAGATATAAAATTGAAGGGTATTCCCGATGAGGCCGGTTTAAAACTGTCCTCTCAACCTCCTCTGGCTCAGGAAAGGCTGCTGGTTATGCTGGCCACTAACAGAAAGTGGAAAGGCGCAGAGTCCAGTATCAGCCAGGGTGCAATTTCTGCGGATTTGGCTTCTGATTTTATTGATTACTTTGTCTTTGACGGTACAGGGAATAAAATGAAAGAAAAACTTGGAATAAGTGAATTTCTTCTAAAGTTCGACAAACAAGGCCAGGGTGTTAAGGTCAAGAAGAGTGTGAACGAGAAAACAGATGTAAGTTACGGCGTAGAGCAAACCGGCGTTCAGGGAAAGGGGACGGCAATATCTCACAAGGTCGGCACAGAATATAAAATTACCGATACGGTTTCTGTGGGGGCGGAGAAAGAGATAAAGCAGGAAGCAAAAGATACACAAACCGGCGAGAAACAAAAAACAGAAGATAAAGTAATCTTGAAATACAAGAAAGAGTTTTAAGGAGGAAGAAAATGAACCTTTTATTATTCCTTATAATACTTGCAACGTCTTTTGTTGTTGTCAGGATTGGTGCAGTTGCTTTTGAGCTTACCGGCCTTGAATGGTCTTTGGCTAAATTCCAGGCGCTTTCCTGCTTTTCAGGCACAGGGTTTACCACAAAAGAGTCTGAATTGATAGTTGGCAATCCCCAGCGCCGCCGCATTGCCTCAATATTGATTATGCTGGGGAACGCCGGTTTAGTTACTATGATTGCTACCTTAGCAAATTCACTAAGAGCAGACGCCTTAATGCCCAGGTTCAAAGTTCCATTTGTGGATTTAGTTTTCCCTGCGCGCCTTATTCCCTGGGTCAATCTTCTTATTATCATCGTGGCTATATACACCGCATATAAGGTATTTACTCGCTCTGTACTTGCAAAAAAATTAACCGATTTTTTAAGAATACATATCATAAAAAGAGAGATCATCACTCCTGTATCTTTTGAGGAGCTCACGCTTTTTACCGGTGGGTATGGTGTTTCAAGCATCGAGGTTGATCAAGATAGCCCGGTATTGGACAAAACGCTTCTTGAGTCGAATTTGCGCAAGTTAGACATTAACATTCTTGCCATCGAGAGAGAAGATAGGATTATTGCCAATCCTTCCCCGGATACTAAAATCATGTCGGGGGACAGGCTTATATGTTTTGGAAGGTCAGAGGCGATAAGGAAAGGCCTATCTCTTAATAAATAAGTCATGCGGGGATTCGAGACGGCTGTGGAGGGATGGTTTACTTTTAAAAAAGTGGTTTTTAGCGCTGCATTTTCTGGCCGGAGCACTTGATTATTAAAATTTATAAGGCATTTACGGCATAAAGGATTACTTTCCCCCCGGATTATCCTCTTGCAGAACAGTCTGTAATCGGCTATCAAAGATATTGACACTGCATAATATGTATGGTATATTTATTGTAGGCTAAATAGTATACCAAATAGTTAACTTAAAGGAGTGTAAGTATGCCTGATAAGGCCACGATTAAAATTCCGAAGATTCTCTATGAGTCGCTGAAAAAACAGATCGAAGGGACAGGCTTTTCTTCGGTAACGGATTTTATCGTCTATGTTATGCGGGATATTGCAGCCTCAGGCAATGTTCGCGAAGATGCCTCTTTCACCAAAAAGGAAATTCTTCAGATAAGGGCCAGATTAAAGAAGCTGGGTTATATTTGATAGCCGGGCGGTGGTAAGGGTTGTTTTTATCCACTTGCTAAAAAGTCAAATTTACAATGTCTGGAGACGCGAACAAGAGTGCAAAAATCGATAGTAAAGCTTTAATAGATATCTATAAAGCCATTAGGGAAATTGCATACGGGTCGGTTCAGGTCCATATCCAGGACGGAAAAATAATTCAAATCGATAAAATAAATAAAGTGAGAATGCGCTAACCGATTACCTAATATACAGCTGACCGGATAACCGGAGGCTAAAAGGTCCTGCCTGGGCAGGATTTTTAGCCTCTTTTTTTTGAAAACAATTTGTACTCATGTACAGGACGGTATTTTTAAACATTGGCCGAAGCATACTGGGCATTCTGATTATATGGTTCGGTAATGATTTATGGCATCTGGTCGTTCTGGTTTTGTCTGTTTTTACCTTTGCCTACGGGTGCTACGAGCTAAAGGATATAGAACAAATCGAAACCTTTAAAAATAAACCTGATTACTACCTGGATTTTACAGTTAGTTTCGATTTGCTTTTTCCAATCGCATTAATCGCGTTGCTGGTTGCTTATCGAGGCGGCATATAGTTTTATTAGTGAAGGTTGAATAACAAGAAGGAGGGTGAGATGATTTTAGAGTTATCTATCTGGGTTATAATGGGCTTTATTCTTCTTGCTTTCGCCTGTGAGTATATTGATTCTACCTTAGGTATGGGCTACGGGACCACCTTAACGCCTTTACTTTTAATAATAGGGTATAACCCCTTACAGGTGGTCCCCGTGGTTTTGATATCCGAGCTGTTCAGCGGCCTTCTGGCAGGATTTCTGCACCACAGGGAAGGTAACGTCAATCTTAAACCCAAGACCTTAGACCCCTATATAATCGGCCAGAGATTAAAAGAGCTGGGTTATGTAGAAAGTTTTAGACGCGGCATACCGCCTCATCTAAAGGTAACATTACTTTTAACTTTATGCAGTGTCCTGGGTACGGTTTCGGCGGTTTTTCTTGCCGTTAACCTGCCGAAATTCTGGGTGAAACTCTATATAGGTATTCTGGTCCTGGCTATGGGGGTAGTTATACTGGTATGTTTTAATAAAAGCTTTAAGTTTTCCTGGAAAAAGATTACCGGCCTGGGATTACTGGCTTCTTTTAATAAAGGGATAAGCGGCGGAGGCTACGGCCCTGTCGTTACCAGCGGCCAGATTCTCTCCGGCGTAGAAGGTAAAAGCGCCGTAGGGATAACTTCCCTGGCAGAGGGCCTGACCTGCGCCGTGGGTATCATAAGTTATGTTTTTATTTCCCGTAAGCCTCTGGACTTAAGATTAGCCCCTCTTGTTATTATAGGAGCACTTCTGTCGGTGCCTTTTTCGGCCAAAAGCGTGAAAAAAATCACCGAGAAAAAATTAAAATTAACTATCGCGGCCCTGACCATAGTTCTGGGAG
>WJKZ01000207.1 GCA_014728785.1 Candidatus Omnitrophota bacterium | reverse complement strand
CGGGAATAAACTTCAGGATTTAATAATAGCGTTCAAATAAGAATATTTATCAAGCGGAGTAACAGGGTTTTCAATATTAACGAGAAATAACCGGACAATATTTATGGTTATATCGATTGCCAGCGGAAAAGGAGGTACAGGTAAAACTACCATAGCGGTTAATCTTGCCCTCTCCTTAGCGGAAAATGTTCAATTGCTGGATTGTGACGTCGAGGAGCCCAATTCTCATTTATTTATAAAACCGCGGATAACCGGAAGAAAAAAAGCATATTTACCTGTTCCTTCCGTAGATAAAGATAAATGTACTTTTTGCGGAAAATGTAAGGAGGTTTGTGCGTATAACGCTATCGCTGTTGTTCCTCCAAGTGAAGATAAAAAGGGAGAAGTTTTAGTATTTGAAAACCTCTGTCACGGCTGCGGAGCATGTAGTCTGCTTTGTCCCGCCGGTGCGATAGAAGAGACAGAGAGGGAGATTGGAGTTGTAGAGACGGGGGAATCTTCCGTCCTGGATTTTGCTCATGGGCGTCTGAATATCGGCGAAGCCATGGCACCTCCTTTGATAAGACAGGTCAAAAAGCTTATTAATCCCGGCAAAGTCACGATAATAGATTCTCCTCCGGGTACCTCCTGTCCTGTAATAACCTCTGTAAAGGGGAGTGATTTTTGTATTCTTGTTACCGAACCTACTCCCTTTGGATTAAACGATTTGATCCTGGCAGTTGAAGTTATAAAGAAAATGAGGATTCCGGCCGGGGTAGTTATCAATCGTTCAGGTCCACAGGATTATAAAACCGACCAATATTGTAAAAAGGAAGGGGTACCGGTTTTAATGCGGATACCTTTCGATAAGGAGCTGGCATTTTTGTACTCCAGGGGTGTCCCTTTTGTAGAGGAGAAGGCGAATTATAGAGAGAAGTTTAAAGATATATTTGATTTTATAAGTAAGAGTTATGAAGAAAATAGCGGTAATAAGCGGTAAAGGGGGTACCGGTAAAACTGTAGTTACAGCCTCGTTTGCTGCCCTGGCTTCTTGCGGTGTCCTGGCAGATTGTGATGTCGATGCCGCAGACCTGCATCTTTTAACGAAGCCCAGAAAGAGAGAGAGGCATGAGTTCAGAAGCGGGTATACCGCAAAAATCAATCCTGAACTGTGCAAAAGATGCGGACGCTGCAGAGAGGTGTGCCGGTTTGAAGCTGTGAGCAGGGATTTTGAAATTGACAGCATCGATTGTGAAGGTTGCGGCCTATGCGAAAAGGTATGTCCTTGTAATGCAGTTGTAATGGAAGAAAATTTTTCAGGCGAGTGGTTCATATCAGACACCGAATACGGCACTCTGGTTCATGCCCGGTTGGGTATCGGCGAAGAAAATTCAGGAAAACTGGTATCGCTGGTCAAGCAAGTTGCCTTTGATACAGCAGAGAAAGAGAAAGCCGGCTATGTTATAATCGACGGCCCTCCGGGTACAGGATGTCCGGTTATAGCGACTTTGTCCGATATAGATTTAGCTGTGGTGGTTACTGAGCCTACTCTTTCGGGGATACACGATATGGAAAGGGTAATAGGGGTAGCCGGTCATTTCGGAATCTCTGTTGCGGTTGTGATTAATAAGTATGATTTGAATAGCGAAAATTCCCGTCTTATCGAAGAAAATGCCGGTAGAAATAATGTCTTTATCTGCGGCCACATACCTTTTTCTGCTTCTGTGAACGAAGCAGTAGTTAAGGGGGTCTGTCCGGTTAATTTTTGCGAGGCGGAAGTGGTTGAAAAAATAAAAGATTCCTGGAAAAATATACTGCGACATCTGGGCGATAAGATATAAATTACCTTTCAATGCCACGGGAAAACGGTATTTTTTATCCGGCCGTATCTATATCTTTCCTTTTGTGTTAAAATATTCAGTGCTTCCGTATTTGTTTTTCGGTTTATCTGTTAACAATTATTTTTAGCCTAAACATACCTGCTAAAATGAAAATAGGTTATCCCTGCATCAACCGCAGTCTGTCCTGTTCAAGTGCAAGAACATTCAGGCTTAAGTCTTATTCACAGGAGAGGCTAATCGAGACAATAAATAACAACCTTATCTGTCTTCTTCGCATACTGGAGTACAATGTAAAAAATAATATCTTTTTTTTCCGCATAACTTCGGATTTAATACCTTTTGCTTCGCATCCGGTATGTCGACTCAACTGGCCGGAATATTTTTTCGAACAGCTAAACGGGATAGGAAGGTTCATAAAGAAAAACAATATCAGGATATCCATGCATCCTGACCAGTTTACACTTATAAATTCTGTCTCCGAAGAGATATGCGAACGCAGCGTGAAAGAATTAGCTTACCACTCCCGCTTGCTGGATACTATGGAACTTGATTCAGATGCCAAAATACAGATACATCTGGGAGGTGTTTACGGCAATAAAATTTTATCCCGCCAGCGTTTTCTAAGACGATATGAGTTGCTTCCTCCTGCTGTCAAAAAGAGACTTGTCATAGAGAACGATGAAAGCAGATATGCCCTGGGAGATTGTTTCTGGGTAAACCGGCGGATTTCTATTCCTGTTTTAGCCGATTTTTTTCACCACCGTTTAAATAAAGGGTCTGAAAATTTCAAAGATATTTTTCCGGAGGTTGTCAGAACCTGGAAGAAAAAGGACGGTCTGCCCATGGTTGATTACAGCAGCGCAGGACCGAACAGGCGCAGAGGTTCCCATGCCGAGTCTATAGATTTAAAGGATTTTTCCCTGTTTATCAAAGCAGGTTGCGGTTTTGACTTTGATATAATGCTTGAAATTAAAGATAAAGAACAAAGCGCCCTTAAAGCCGTTGAGGCGCTTAGGGGTGATAAGCGTTTTTATGAAGCGACAGATACAAATCAAAGTAATCAGCCTGAAAAAAAAGGAGAGTAGGTATGGAGTATGTCGATATTGCCGTAAGAGCCGCAAAGGAAGCAGGTAAAGTCCATCACAAATTTTTCCGGAGAAAGATAAACGTAAAGACTAAATCTTCGTCTTTTGACCTGGTGACTTCAGCCGATATTAAGGCTGAGGCCAAAATCGTAGAAGTTATAGAAAAGTACTGTCCCGGCCATAATTTTTTGGCAGAGGAGAATAAATATCCTCTCAGGGATTCGGAATATACCTGGGTGATAGACCCCCTTGATGGTACCAACAATTTTTCTGCAGGTTTACCTATATTTTGCTCGTCAATCGCATTGATGAAAGGCGAAGAAATAATAATGGGGGTTATTTATGATGCAAGCCGGGACGAGCTTTTTACTTCTCTAAAAGGTAAGGGGGCTTTTCTTAATGGCCGGAAAATTAAAGTTAGCCCGGCTGCCACACTTAAGGAGTCGCTCTTGATTACCGGATTTTATTATGACCGGGGCCAGGACATGGCAGAGACTCTTGATAATATTAAAGATTTTTTTCTCCGGCGAATTATGGGATTGAGGCGTCTTGGGGCTGCCGCTCTTGACCTTTGTTATGTTGCCTGCGGCAGAGCCGCCGGTTTCTGGGAATTCCATCTAAGCCCCTGGGATTTTTGCGCCGGTAAAATTATAGTCGAAGAGGCGGGAGGTAAAGTTACAGATAAAAGAGGAGACAGTATTTTTCCCAGGCAGGCTTCTTATGTTGTAGCTTCTAACGGTAAAATCCATAAAAAAATGTTGGAAGTGCTGAATAAATAATATGATAAGTTATGAAATCATTATCCGTCTGAGGCGGTTTTACCCGGGGGCCTGTGAGCTTTTTAGCTATGTCCTAAAGGGTATAGGCATACCTGCTGAAAACCTGGCAGAATCAGATTCAGGTTTAAGAATTTCTGTCTATACAGGTTCGGCTGAAAAAAGTAATTCCTGGTACAGGAAGATTAAAAAACTGAACTTAAAGAACGTAGATATTGACCGTCGAAGTTTAAGAAAAAGTGATTGGTGGAATACGTGGGATGAGAAGGTCGGGCCTATACTCCTGACCCCTTCGGTGAGAGTAATGCCGGTTGGGAGAAAGAAGACCGGGAGAACTGCCGGGGAGGATGTTATATACCTTAATTTTTCCTATGCTTTCGGTACAGGGTCTCATCCTACCACCAGGATGATGGCAGAACTCATCTATTCGAAAAAAGGGAAATTTAATACTTTTTTTGATATCGGCACAGGTACCGGAATACTCTCGATTATGGCTTCAAAAGCCGGGGCAAGTAAGATTTGGAGCATAGACAAAGATGAAGATTCAGTTAAAATTGCCGGTTATAATTTTAAAGTAAATAATTGCTGTATAGATTACCTCAGGCAGGTTGATTTTGGAGATTTTAAGGCTCGTAAGAAGTTTGATTTCATAGCTGCTAATTTGCTGACAGCTGATTTGATAAAGCTGCGGCGAAAGATTATTTCTTATCTTGAGAAGGGAGGATACTTGTCTGTATCGGGCATACTCGAGTCAAACTACAATATATTCCGAAAGAATTTTTGCGGAAATTTGCGTCGCCTGAAAGTAAAAAGTGAAGGAGGCTGGAAGGCGGTGCTTTACAAAAAACCGTTTAGCCATCCTTAACACCGCCCAATATGCAGATTATAAAATTTTACGGTGATTTGAATATATTTCTTTCCCGGAAAAACAAAGGGAAAAGAACTGTTTGCCTGCCGGATAGCCGCAGGAGTATAAAGGACGCTGTTGAATCCCTGGGCATACCGCATACAGAAATAGGTAAAGTTTATCTAAACAAAAGAGAGGTCAGCCCTTCTTGTGTTTTAGAAAACGGGGAAGTAGTTAAGGTTTACCCTTTCGCATGTAAAAAAGCAGGTGACCTGAGTGAGTCTTCTTCTGAGGATTATAAATTTGCTGCCGATATTCATCTGGGTAAATTGTGCCGTTACCTTCGCTTGTTTGGTTTTGATACCTTTTATTCACGGGAGTTGAATGACAAAGAAACAATCAGTCTGGCCCTGGAGGAGAATAGAATAATACTAAGCCGGGATATAGGATTGTTAAAGGTATCCATAGTAGAACAGGGTTATTTCGTGCGCAATACCGAGCCGCGCCTGCAGGCAAAAGAAGTAGTAACCAGGTACAGTTTACAAACCAGGATTAAGCCTTACTCCCGCTGTTTAGACTGTAATGGAGAGATTTCTCAAGTAAAAGACGAAGGAGTCCGAGGCAATTTATCTGCGGAAATCAGGAGAAAGTATAAAGAATTTTATATCTGCAGGAATTGTAAGAAAATATACTGGAAGGGTTATCACTCAAAAGGATTGGATGATATAATTAAAAGCATAACCGGTAATTGATTTACCTAAAATGCTGTGAAGGAGGTGTATATGTTGAGAGAATGGAGGCTGATTTTGTTTATTCCTTTCTTGATAATGAGCCTTTCGGGTTGCTTGCCTTTACTGGCAGGAGCTGCAGGAGGAACAGGTACGGCAGTATGGTTATCGGGTAAACTTACCAGGGAATTTGACTCTCCATTTGAAGAGTGCATAGAAGCGGTAAAGACTGCCCTGGAATCCTTTGATTTTGCAGTGACTAAGGAGACCAAAAAGGAGGAGATTGCCCAAATCAAGAGCGAATACAGCGATGGTAAAACTATCTGGGTAGACATCCGAAAGATTTCACCTAACTCGTCGCGTATTGATGTAAGGGTGGGCGCTTTGAGCGATGAAGAAGCGGCCCGGCAGATAATGGAGAGGGTAGAGAGTTATATCTGAAGCCCGCTTTTTTAAAAATAAAACAGTAGTTTCCGGAAGTTTATTCGTTTTTGAATTCTTACCTGACTGCAGGGAGTAAATTCTTAAGAATTATTTTTTAGGAATATTGCCTGGAGGATGCTCTAACGTCGGGGTGTTGACATAAGGGGAGAGGTGTGCGAACTTATATAGTTAAGCAGTCCGTACACAGAGGAGGTTGTAAAGGAGTTTTTATGGATAAAAAGTTAAAGGGCGGCAGGAAAAGCAGAATCACCGGTTTTATATCGGGCGTTGGAAAAAAATTGGATAATTTTCTAAAAGAGAAGGCGGAAAAAAGAGGTTGTTGCAATAAAAGAAAACAGGAGGGTAAGTCTTGCTCCAGGTAAGTGTAGATTGGTTTATGTACTCCCTTTTGGGTATTGACCCGGATCTTAAATGGGCGGGTTTTTTGAATTTTTTTATTTACGATACCGTAAAAATAATTTTTCTTATTTTCGCTATGGTATTTCTGGCAGGGTTTTTAAGGACTTTCTTGCCTCCGCACAAAGTACGTGAATGGCTGGCAAAGTCAAAAGGCTTGGGTTATGTGGCAGCTTCACTTTTCGGTTCCGTTACCCCCTTTTGCTCCTGTTCCTCTATACCTATCTTTTTGAGCTTTCTGGAGGTGGGGATACCGGTAGGGGTTGCATTTTCGTTTCTTATAACTTCGCCGCTTATAAATGAGTATCTTCTGGTACTTATGTTAGGGTTTTTCGGCTGGAAAATAACCTTTTTTTATATCTTGAGCGGCTTAATTATAGGTATAGTTTCAGGTATAATCATTAATAACAGCGGTCTGGAAAGATATCTCATCAGGGATTTAACGGCCGGAAAAACTATTAAACGGGAATTCCCGGAATATGAAAGAGCAAGAGACCGTTTCGTTTTCGGCTTGCGTGAAGCCAGAGGTGTGGTTAAAAGAATATGGCTTTGGATTCTGGTCGGGGTAGGCATAGGTTCTCTTATCCATAACTATGTTCCTCAGCAGGCTATTCAAAATATCATCTTCAGGACCGGTTTCTTTTCAGTACCTCTGGCGGTAATTTTAGGTGTTCCCATGTACGGCACCTGTGCGGCCATAGTTCCTGTGGCTGTGGTTTTGTTTAAAAAAGGTATCCCTCTGGGAACCGCTCTGGCTTTTATGATGGCAACCGCTGCCTTAAGCTTGCCCGAGGCGGTTATGCTTCGCCGGGCCATGAAATTGAAGTTAATATTTATTTTTTTTGGGATTGCGACCGCAGGCATTATCTTTACCGGCTATTTATTCAATTTATTAGAAAAGATTTTAGCCGTTTAGAAAGACAGCGAAAGCACACCGGCATTTTTATAGACACATGGTTCAGCTAATAGTAATATACTAACAATGAAACAGAGAATTATGAAAATATCCGAAATATTAACAAAAAGAAAAAAAGGATTTGCCTTTGAGTTTTTTCCTCCCCGTACGAGAAAAGGTTTAGTTTCTCTTAATTCAACAGCAAAGATATTAAAGCGCTGCGATCCCTTATATATGTCGATGACTTACGGAGCAGGCGGTAAAACCAGGGAAACTACCCGCGAGGCTATATACATGCTTAAAAAAGACAAGGATTTGACTCTAATGCCTCACCTGACTTCCGTGGGAGCCGGAAAAGATGACTTAAAGCTGATTATTGAGGAATATGCCAGAGAAGGGATTGTCAATATTATGGCTTTAAGGGGAGACCCTCCTCTCGATGAGGCCGGTTTTGATTTTTCCTGTCAGGAGATAAGTTATGCCTGCGATTTGGTAAAATTCATAAAAGAACAGGGTGATTTTTGTGTGGGAGTGGCTGTGTATCCCGAAGGCCATATAGAATGTTCCAATCTGGATAAAGATATGTATTATACCAGGAAAAAGATTGATGCTGGAGCCGATTTCGCCGTAACCCAGATGTTTTTTGACAACAGGTATTTTTATTCATTATTACAGAGGATGAAGAAGAATAACATAGAAATTCCGGTTGTTCCCGGTATCCTTCCCCTAACGAATATAGACAAGGTTAAACAGTTTTCCTCTCTGTCCAGAACCACCATACCCAAAGAGATAGAAAAAGAGTTGAACTCTCTCAGAAACTACCCGCGGGAAATGGAAAAGACAGGGGTGGAATTTACCATTAGGCAGTGCCGAGATCTTCTGAATAACGGGGTAACAAGGTTCCATTTTTTTACCCTTAATAAGCCGAAAGTCATAACCACGATACTGGAGGCGCTTACCTGAAAACCTTTTTGTTTTTAGGGGGGAAGGGATATAAAAAACCCTCCCCTAAGAAGGAGAGGGCCCGTGGCTTTGGTTTCTTAGCAGAAACCCATTTTAAACATAACACGTTTTAGATTTAGGTTTCAACCCTTATGCGATTCGTGCAAGAAAGCGGTTGCGAAAACGCTTTCCCCAAAATTACAGTGTGTTGCGTATTGGAGGTTAAAATGTTATGATTGGATGAAAGTTTTTTGCTTTTGAAATAAGATTTTCAATGCGCGTATGGAAAAAATACTTATTTTTAACCCCTTCGGCATAGGCGATTTTTTGTTTACAACACCTCTTGTTAAGAACCTGAAAGAGTTTTATCCTTCCTCACCTCTTACCTATATATGTAACCGCAGGGTTTATCCTTTAGCTAAGTACGACAATTTTATAGATGAAATTATTGTTTTTGAGAAGGATGAGTGGAGGCAGACCCTTAAAACGTCGAAAATGTTTTTTCTAAAAAAATGTATTTCTTTTTTTAAAAATATAAAAAGTAGGAATTTTGGGGTAGT
>WJKZ01000206.1 GCA_014728785.1 Candidatus Omnitrophota bacterium | reverse complement strand
GCCCAGGGTAAAGAGCAACTAAGAAAAATTCTTAAAGAAGAGGAATCTTTGAGAAAAGAGCTTGAAGAGGAATTGCATAAGATAATATATCCTTCAGAAGTAGCGAAATAATTTCTTGCCGCCTTTTTTTCGGCTGTTCTCAAAATAGAAAAAAATGCAAAAAAGCTTACTTAACTTTCTGTTGTTAGGATGCTTGGTTTCAATTCCTGCCTTTGCTGCGGATAAAAATTTAATAGATGCCGTAGAGGAAGCCATAACCAAGGCTTCACCGTCTGTGGTATGCATAGGTAACGTTATTAAAACTAAACAGGAGGGAGGTATCGGTTTTGAGCTCCCCTTTGACAGCCAAAAGGCCGATAATCTGGAAACTTTTTTTGAGCAGGCAGGGGCTTCTTTCGTTGAACAGGACCGCAGAATACAGATTCTGGGAAGTGGAGTAATAATTGACAAAGAAGGCCATATTCTTACCACCAGCCGTGTTCTCTCCAGAGCGGTTTCCCCGGCAGTGAGGTTAACCGACGGCCGGGAATTCAAAGCAGAGCTTAAAGGTAAAGACGAAATCAGCGGATTGGGTGTTATAAAGATTGAAGCTTTGGATTTGAGCGTGGCCGGACTGGGAGATTCCGACAAGTTAAGTATCGGGGAGTGGGTTGTGGCATTGGGTAATCCCTTCGGTTTTGTTTCTGCCGAACCCCAGCCGACTGCCAGTGCGGGGATAATAAGTTCCCTTAACCGCTACATACCTGATAAATCTGAAGGTTTACAGAGGAGTGATTTGATACAGACCGACGCTGCTGTTAATCCCGGAAATTCCGGAGGGCCTCTTTTGAATTTAAAAGGGGAAGTTATAGGCATAAATTCAGCCTTTTTGCTGCCGGAGTTCGGGTTTTCGGGGAACAGTTTTGCTATACCCATAAACAAGGCTAAACAGATACTGGACAGCCTGATAAGAGGCGAAGAAGTATCTTACGGCTGGCTGGGTATTAATATCCAGGATTTAAACGAGGAGCTCAGGAATTATTTTGGCATAAAGCAGAAGGAGGGAGTGATTATTCTTAAAGTTTATAAAGATTCTCCTGCCCAGGTAGCCGGCTTAAAAGAGGGTGACCTGATTTTGAAATTTAACGGCGGTTCTGTCAAGAATGCCAGGGATTTAGCCAGAAAGGTTGCGTCTTTGCCGCCCGATTCACAGGCCTCGCTTGTGGTTATACGCCAGGGAAGCGAAGGTGAAATAGAAATGTCAGTGGGAAAAACTCTCCGCTTGACCGAAGACTACCCTTCTCCGGAGGAGGCGGTGGATTTCCTGGGGATGAGAATCGTAAAGCTTACCCCTGAACTCGCAAAGAAATACAAGATTAGTCTGAAGAGCGGTCTGCTGGTCTTAGAAGTTATAGAGGGTTCTGTCGCAGCCGAAAAAGGCATAAAAGCGGGGGATGTAATTTTAAAGGTTGACCAGACCGAGGTGAAAAACAAAGATGATTTAGCGTCGGTTATATCGGAGGAGAAGGGAGGCTTTTTAGTAAAAACAAACCGGGGTTATTTCGCTTTAAGTATCGGGACACTACAGAACAAGAGTCCGGAAGAAACAGAAAAGTCTCTTAACGATAAGTAATTTTTAGTGGCGAAGAGAGATTTCCAGAAAGCATTAGACTACTGTTTTCTATTACTCCGGTATCGGCAGCGCAGCAGGCTGGAAATCATCAGGCGTCTCAAAGCCAGAAAATACAGAAAAGAGATTATAGCCCGGGTAGTAGAATATCTGCAGGACCGGGATTATATAAATGATAAGCATTTTGCTTATCTTTATATGGAAAGTTATCTGAAAAGAGGCTGGGGTCCCAGAAAGATAGATTTAGGCTTAAAAAAAGCCGGTATACCTTACGCTTTAAGAAAAGAAGTTATTTCCCGGGATATAGATTGCAGAGACAGAATAGCGGATATTGTTCGCGAAAAACTGAAAAGTTACAGGAGAAGAGGTGGTTATTCCTGCCAAAAAACAAGAGCAAGATTGATACGTTATCTCAGCGGCAGGGGTTACAGGTATCGTGATATTCTGGAAGGCGTAAAAAGAGCGTTTAAGACTGAAAATGAAGACATATGAATTAAGAAAGAGATATTTTGATTTTTTTGAGGAGAAAAATCATAAGATTTTCCCCTCGGATACCCTTGTCCCCGATGATGAATCCGTTCTTTTTACATCAGCAGGGATGAATCAGTTCAAGCCGTATTTTCTGGGAAAGAAAAAAGATGTAAAGAGAGCCGTTTCCTGCCAGAAGTGTTTACGCACCGGAGACTTATACCGGGTAGGCACCACCGCTTACCATCATACTTTTTTCGAAATGTTAGGTAATTTTTCTTTCGGTGATTATTTTAAAAGGGAAGCAATAAAGTTTGCCTGGGATTTTTTAATCAATGAACTGAATCTAAAAGAGGAGGCTCTCTGGGTTTCAGTTTATAAAGAGGACCCGGAAGCTTACAGGGTGTGGGAAAAAGATATCCGTGTGCCGAAAGCCAGGATAGTTAAACTCGGGGAAGGCAGCAATTTTTGGCCGGCCAATGCTCCGAAAGAAGGCCCCAACGGTCCCTGCGGCCCCTGTTCCGAAATCTTTTTTGACAAAGGAAAAGACGCAGGCTGCGGTAAAGCCGATTGCGGTCCGGACTGTAGCTGTTCAAGATTTGTTGAAATATGGAATTTGGTTTTTACCCAGTTTGAGAGAAGAGGCATCGATGACCTGGAACCCTTACCCCAGAAAAATATTGATACGGGGATGGGCTTGGAGAGAATGGCATCTGTTTTACAGGGAAAAGATACTAATTTTGGTATTGATATATTTGCTCCGGCCGTAAAAGAAGCTAAAGAAATTTTAAAGGCCGAAACCGCAAATAAAGATACCCGCAGTACCGTTAATGCTATAGTGGACCATGCTCGTGCGGTTATTTTTGCAATAGCCGACGGGGTTTATCCTTCTAATGAGCAAAGAGGTTATGTTATAAGAAAAATCTTAAGAAGAGCTTCCGTTAAGGCGGCCTTGCTTGGCTGTCAGGCCCCTTTTATTTACCGTTTCACCGGAATTTTCGCTCATTTAATGGGAGATTTTTATAATGAAATCAGAGAAAAAGAGGATATAATTTCCAAAGTGATAAAGGCGGAAGAGGAAAAATATTTATCTATAAGAAAACAAGGGGCCCTTAATTTGCAGAGCAGGTTGGATGACCTTAAATCTGGGGAGTTAAACAAAGCGCAAGTACTTTTTGAGTTTTATGATACTCATGGTTTGTCGTTGGAGGAAAGCGGAGCAATTTTAAAAGAAAAGAACTTAGAGGTTTCCCCGGCCGACGAAAGAGAATTCGAGGAGTTTCTTTCACAGCAGCAGGAGCGTTCACGTAAAAAAAGCATGTTTGATGAAAATATATTCGCCAAAGGCGTCTCTTTCGCAGAAATTACCGAATTCAGCGGTTACCGCAATTTCAGCGAGGAATCAGGTATAATAAAAATATTGTCTTCCCGGGG
>WJKZ01000018.1 GCA_014728785.1 Candidatus Omnitrophota bacterium | reverse complement strand
CTTTCAAATAAATGAAACTTTAAAAATCGATACAGCTTATACAACCGCATGCTTTTAAAAAAGGTAAAAATACGGGACTTAAAAGAATTGTCATATGCTGAGGGGGCAAACAACTGGTCGTTGAATCCCATCATTACAACTACCATGTCGGGATCATACTCCTCTATATTTTCCCGCAGATGAGCTAATATAAAAAGGGAGTCTGCCCCGCTTACGCCTTTATTGATAACTCTCGGGTTTAAGGCTGGAAGTCTCTCTCTCAAAACCTCCTGCAGAAGAGCCGGAAAAGTATAGCCTTTACCGCCGGAAACTGTCATAGAATCCCCCAGACACATTATCGTATAAGCATTATCTTTCGATAAAGAATCTACAGCTGGACTTTCCCGCATAAGGATAAATGCTCCGCTTAAACGCATAATCAATTCGATTAACAGGAGAGTAAATAAAATTCCTCCCGATGCAAACAAAATTTTTTTACCCAAGTTTTTTTTACTCATAACATCCTGCTGTTTTTCGGCGTATTTTATTTATCGCTGATTATTTTTAAACCGGAAAAATACTCCCTTATCAGAGTATCGGCAATATTTTCAGCCAGTAGACGGTTGCCCTTGGGGGTGCAATGGCCGAATTCGCCTGCGAAACTATCGGTAAAATACTCTGTATAATCTCCTTTTTTTAAAGCTTCTTTAAAAATCTCCTCGTTATCCACAAAGATTATGCCTTCAAATCCTGTTAAAATGTTCCTTAATTTTTCTATATCACAAAGCGGATACTGGATGCAAACTAATACCAGACCCTCGTCCTGAATAATTTCAGCTATGTGGCGGTAATTATATACAAGATTATCATATAAAACATCTTTTTGCCGGTCTTTGCCTTCAATCTCATAGCAAGATTCCAGAAGAAGATGACCCCGGCATTCAAAAGGATTCAAAGTTATCGCCTTATTTGCACACTCTTCAGCCTCTTTATATTTTTCCTGTTTCATATAACAATAACCCAGTTCAATAAAAGCCATTTCACTGTAAGGATCGTTTGAAATTATTTTTTCCAGAATTCTTTCAGCCTCTTTTAAATCCCCTAACAGATTATGGCATCTTGCCAGTTGAATATGTACTTGTTTTCTCAACTCTGAATTATGACATAATTCCAAAGCCCTCTTAAGATAACTCCTAGCCTCTGCGAAATCTTCTTTCTGTATCAGGCAATCTCCAATCAACTTATAGGGACGGTAATTATAAGGGTCTAAATCGACGGCTTTGCGGGATATGGAAATTGCCCTGTCATTTAATCCTGCACCTAAATAATACTTCGCCAGAAGAATATAGCTTTGTGCATCCTGAGGGGAATTCTCTATCCTCGCCTTAAGCATCTCTTCGGCCTGTTTTAATCTTCCGGAATTATAATAAGCGCAGCTTAAACCTTCCAGGCTTGCAATTTGGGACGGCTCAATTGATAAAACCTTTTTAAACATCGCTTCTGCTTTTTTGAGTTTATTCTGCTCATTATACATATGGCCTAAAGATTCATAAACGGAAAATCTGTCAGGATCTAACCTAAGGGCTTTTTTAAAAGATTTCTCCGCCTGCGAATACAATCTCTGCCCCAGATAACAATGAGCCAGATCTTCCCATATAAGAGCCTTATCCGGTTTTATACCTAAAGCCTTTTTGAAGGCTTCTATGGCTTTAGCATATTTCTTCTGGCGGGTGTAGATGCGAGCCAAGCCATGATAAGGCCTTTCGTCCTTATCTCTCTGAAACATTATTTTTTTGAAAATTCTCTCAGCTTCGTTCAGATATCCTGTAAATAAAAAAATGTTAGCAAAATCTACATTGGTAGAATATTCATCTTCAAAATTGTTTAAAACCCACTTGTGGATTTCGAGAGCTTTTTCGGTTTTACCCTGTAGTAGGTAGGTTTTAGCTAAAAGGCGGAAGCTCTCTAAATCTTTGCTTTTAAAAGAAATTAATTTTTCCAGAACCTCTTCGGCTTCTGCTAATCTCATCTGGTCTAAATACAACATCGCTTTCTCCCGGTAAATTCTGGAATCAAAAGGGTTGTCAACAAGATAACTTTCCAGTACATCTTCGGCTCTATCGAATCTCTTTCCTTCTCTGTAAAGCAAAGCAAGCTCCCTGTAGGGAAGAAAATCTTCGGGGGCAAGACTAAATGCCTTTAAGAAAAGGGCTTTGGCTTCTCTTTTTGAACCGAATTTTTTATAGATTCTGCCGATATCCAACAATTCCTCAATACCGGCTTCATTTTTTTCTAAATATTTCTCAAGAACATCTCTGGCTTCCTCAACTTCTCCGTTTCTAAAATAATAAAGAGCATACTTTTTATGCAGTCTGTAAACTTGAGGATATTTATTTATTTTTTCTTTTAACTCCCGGGCAAAATCTTCGTTTTTCTTATTTAACCCAGTGACATCTAAAACAGAGCTGCCTTTATCACCGGAGGAAGAAGGTTTACTTTTTTCTTTCAGGTGGGAGAAAATCAGCCTGAAAAGATTATATATTTTTAAAGATTTAAAAGGATTTCTGGGTATATCCGCAGGAATTCCTTCGGCAGCGACAAACCCCCTGATATCGTTTACCCCCATCATGATGGTCACCATATCGGGTTTATACTCATTTATATTTTTTCTTAATTCAGAGAGTATGCGGCTTGAATGAACGCCGGGAATCCCTTTATTTATAACCTTAAACTTCATAGCAGGTATCCTCTTATTAAGAATATCTTCTAACTGGCTGGAGTAAGAGTATCTGCCTCCGAAACCGGTAGTAGATTCACCCAAACACATAATCCTATAACTTTGAGAAGAGCTTTCAGGAAGAGTGTTAAGCCTTTTTTGAGAAAAATAAAACACCATATTTCCTATACGGAAAGAAACCTCCAACAGAACGAGACAGATAAAAATACCGAAGATTATAAGAGCCGTTTTCTTGAAAAAACTTATGTTAATTTTCATAAATCACTATAGATAATTCACTTTAAATCTGATTAGCTTCTTGAAAGAATATAAAAATCCAAGAGAAAAAACAAAAAGAAAAGAGATGCCGCTTATAATTAAACCGGCTTTTAATAATCCAGGGAAAAACATCATCTCTACTTTATGGTTTCCTTCCTTAAGATATATTCCCCGCTGACAATAATTAACCCGGTATATCCGAACTCTTCTTCCGTCTACGGTAGCTTTCCACCCAGGATACCATACATCGGTAAAAACCAACATAGCCGGAATATCTATTGCTG
>WJKZ01000205.1 GCA_014728785.1 Candidatus Omnitrophota bacterium | reverse complement strand
GTCTTTCGGTGTGCTTTTCAGCACGTACATATCATCTGTCTCCTCAAGAAGCTCGTGCTTGTCATCGGACGGATTCCGTCCCGATATATCTTCGTACGCGAAATGCGATCCCACAAAACTGGAACGCTTATCGCTTGCCGCTATTCTCCTTACCAGA
The DNA here is from genome assembly GCA_014728785.1 of Candidatus Omnitrophota bacterium. GTDB lineage: Bacteria > Omnitrophota > Gorgyraeia > Duberdicusellales > 4484-171 > WJKZ01. Next base: position 7,780 of record WJKZ01000205.1, on the reverse strand, counting down.
TCCAGCGCAGGAAGATACATCCAGCGGTCATCGTCTCTGTTTAAGTGTTTCCAAACCATATAAACCATATCTCTTACATCCGGCGGGTCTTTGAAATAAACATAGTATTTTTGTTCCCCTCCGTCAGTGAGGTCTAAGCGTAATATCTCAAAACCTCTTTCTCTTTTGCGGCCCTGAGAGTCTGTAATTGTCATTTCAACCGTAGCTCTGCCGTCTTCGCCTTCATAATAAGCGACTTTGTTGGCTTTGTTTATAATTTCATCCACACCCGGCCGGGCAGAAAGCGATTTGTAGCCATAAAACAAAAAAACATTCAATAGAAGAAATGTTAAAAATTTTTTCATTTCGGTCCTCCTTCTTTAATACAAAATTTATGGCCGGATATTTTTGAACAAATACCCGAAAGTAAAACCACAACACCGATACTTAAAAAAAGTACGGGCTTCCAGCCAACATCAAGATAGCCTCTCATCAGATAAATAACCGCAACCGAAATACCCAATGATAATGCTATACAATTACTGCATTTGCACACAAACCCTTTTTTCTCTTCACCAAAGACTACACTGGGAAATACTGTGATCAGGGCAGGTAAAATAATCAACGTGGCTACACCTGAGATAAACATAATAGCAAACATAAAGAAACCCACTGTCCGGTAAGGAACCAGTGGGGCAGCAAGGAGAGGAAGGAAGCCTATTGCTACAACCAGCGCATTGCGGGCAATAGCCCGCGAAGGCCCCTTAAACATAAAAAAAGAGGTATCCTCCCAATTACCATAGTTTGCGAATATCTCCCGGCTCCTCTGTATAAAGTGAATAGCAAAGTCTATGGAAAGACCGAGAGTTAATGCCGAAAGAACCGCTACAGGCATATCATAATCTTTACCAATAAAACCCAGCAAGCTATAAATGAAAACAATGGTAATAGTCAAAGGTACCATAGATATTAAACCCCGAAGAGGCGATCTGAAAAGAAAAGTCATGATAAAAAATACTATTATAAAACTGCCCAGAAAATTATTAAGCATGCCTTTGACCATCTTATTCTGCCATACAAGATTTATGAAAGTCAGGCCTGCCCAATTGTAGCTGAAATCGAAAGGTGGTTTGTTTTTTTCAAAAAACTCCCCGGCCTGCTCCAATACCTCATCCATGTCCCTGTTGTCCCCGCTTTTTAATTGCAGCCATATATTGAGTTTCGAATAGTCAGGAGTTGCGAGATGCCATAAATCTCCCGGTTTATGCGAATTCTCATAAGAAATCAAAGTCTGAGATACTGCCTGCCTAGTGTCGGGTATTATATTAAACTTACGGTCTCCCCCCAGAAGTTCATAATACACTTTTTTCACAACATCTGCCAGAGAAGTAGACTTACCCACCACGCCTTGCCCTTTAAGGTAATACTGCAAATCTTCTATATATTTGAGCATCTCCGGCTCTTTAAATATCTGAGAATCTTTATCTTCTGCCTCCAGCACAAGGTAAGCGGTGTAGGTCCCCCCAAAGTGGCTGTTAAGAACCCGGTCGGCTATTCTTATCCTGTGGTGGGGAGTAAACCATCTTACGGGATTATCATTAACGTTAATCCTGCTTATGCCGTAAGCTGATACCGCAACGAGGCATATGCTGAGAATAATTATAAATTTGGCTTTCTTCAGGGAGAAAGACCTTAATTTTGCGAGAAACTTATCTATAATACCCTTTCGGCTGTCTTCATCTTTTTTTTCTACTCCAAAATTTGCCAGGCTTTTTTGCGGCACTGCTGATATATAAGCGGGTATTAAAGTCATAGTCATAAACCAGGCAAGCATTACTCCTATGGCGACAAAAATGCCGAAAGTCTGAACCGGCGGGATAGGAGAGAAAGACAGAGAAAAAAAACCGACTGCCGAAGTAAGCGAAGTATAAAGCATGGGGGTAAACAATTCGTCTATAACTTCATATATTGTCTCTTTTTTGTTGCCCTTATGTCTGTACTTGTCAAAAAACTCACTCAAAATGTGAACCGAATCAAGAACCGCAATGGGCATTAAAAATATAGGTATCATCGAGCTCATTATATGGACAGGAAAGCCTAAACCTATAAGCAATCCCATGGTAATGAGTATAGTAGCTATAGCCAAAAGCATGGGAGAAAGTATCAATTTTACATTCTTAAAGAAAAAAAACATTAATGCGAAAATTATTAAGGCTGCCAAGGGGGCCGAAATAGCCATCTGCTTGAACATCTCTACTCCGAATGTATCTTCGGCCACGGGTAGGCCGGTTATATAATACTTCTCTTCGCCTTTAAGGGGTTCTATTATATTATAAATTTCCCTGGATATACGGTAACTCATGTCTTTCTTTTCTATCGGTACATATATACAGAGGGCTTTTCCGTCTTCTGAAACCATGGTGCCGTTAAAAAGGGGGTTATCAAGTATTTCGTCGCGCATCTGTAAAGCCTGTCTTTCCGTATCTATAGGTTCTTTCATCAGCCATTCAAAAACAACTTCACCTACACCACCCTGCCTTATATTATCTTTGGTCGAGGGAGCTATTATTTCCCGGGCTATAACTCCTTCTATTGTCTCTATTTGTTCGGTGATTCTGTATATTTTATTGAGGGTGTCCACATTAAAAACCCCTCTCTCTTTAGAATCATTAACTATACCCAGAATTATAAAATCATATAAACCGAATTCCTCTTTAACCCGGTGATGAAACCTGCGCACAAATTCATCTTCGGGCAGCATGTTTTCGGGATCGGTATCTACTTTTATGCGGGGAAACTGGATTACGGCGAGAATCACAAACACCAAGGTAACGGAAAAAATTATCTTGGGGTGATTAAAACAAAACTTTATCAGTTTTGAAAACATTTATTCTGCCAATCTTTTATACAAATTTTTATAAGGTACCGTATCTAATATTTTTTTAAAAAATAAATTATGAAGGCCGAACTTTTATGAGCCTGCGATGAGAGAATCTATCTTTGATTTATCGAAACCCACTACCGGCTCGCCGTCAATTACAATAACCGGCACCCCCATCTGTCCTGATATATTAACCATCTCCTCGGATGCAGATTCATCGCCGGAGACATCAATATCTTTAAATTCAACCCCTTTGGAAGAAAGGTACTCTTTGGCCATTTTGCAATATGGACAGGTTGGTGTAGAAAAAACTTTAACTTCCATTATTCTCCTCCTTTTTTTAGTTCCTCTTTGAGCAGCGTGAGATCGGCTAAATGCCGCTTCTCTTCTCTTATTATATTTTCCAGAACCGGCCCCGTTTTTGTCTCCAGATACTCTTTTAAGGCAGAATAGGTTAAAATAGACTCCTTCTCTATATAAATTCCAAAATCCACGGCTTCTAAATCTGAAGAGAACAACTCTCTCTTCTTTTCTTCTATGAGTTCCAGGGTAAATACATAATTCGAAGCTATAGCTCTTAAGTAAGTCTCGTATTCCCCGCTTTTGACTTCATAAACCGGGGATTCCGGCAAATCCTTAAGAAGATTTTCAAACATCCTTTTGTGATTTTCCTCCTGAAGTCTAAGATAATTCCAAATTTCTCTGACCTTGTTGTTGCCGGCTCTTTTCTCTAATTCTCCGTAAAGTCCGATTCCGGCTTTCTCTACATTTACCGCTATCCCCACTATTTCCCGGGGGCCGTAATTTTCCACCTCTAAACCTCCTTTTTTTTAAGCCGTACCTTCATAAACTTTCGGCCAAATCTCGTACCGGATGCGCAAGGGAAGATAAATCCTCATCTGAAGGTATATAATTAAAATATTTACCTTCGCCTAAAATCTCTATGCCGCAATCTTTCATAAAATTCTCTAATTCTTTGAAAGCGAAAATGTTCCATCCGTAAGAACCAAAGGCCATTCCCAGTTTATTTTTAGGCTTTAACCCTTTAAGATAAATCAGAAACTTACCTACACTGGGAAAAACTCCATTGTTTAATACCGGGCTCCCTATGAGAACTATGCGTGATTCCATTACGGCAGTCACAGCCTCAGATATATGAGTGGTACTTAAGTCTATGACAGCAGTATCGATACCGTGGTCATTATGCAGTAGCCGGAATAATTTATCTGATATTTTCTTGGTTGAATTCCACATTGTATCGTAGATAATAACCGCTTTTTTATCCGCAGAATGGCCGGCCCATTTTCTGTAGAGATTGATGATTTTGTTAATATTTTGTTTTTCCTTCCATATAAGGCCGTGGGAAGGACAAATCATATCGACATCCAGAGAAGAAAGGCTATCTAAAGCTTTTTCAACCTGGCTGCCGTAAGGCATAACAATATTTGCATAATACTTGGCGGCTTCCCTGAAAATTATATCTATACCCGCCTCTTTGGCAAAACGCCGAGAGCATGCGTAGTGTTGCCCAAAAGCATCGTTAGAAAACAAAATTTTATCATAAGATGAATAAGTCAGCATCGAATCGGGCCAGTGCACCATTGGAACAGGCAGAAAGGTGAGTTTTCTTTTTCCGAGATTCAGGCTATCTCCTGCTCCTACTACCTTAAATTTCCAGTTCTTTTTGAAATGCTTTAACAAACCTTCCTTTCCTTTCGAAGAACATACTATTTCTGCTTCAGGACAAAATTGAAGAAGGCGTTCTATCGAGCCGGAATGATCCATCTCGGTGTGATTGGAAATAATGTATTTTATGCGGGAAGGGTCTGTTATCCTTCTTATGCCCTCAAGCAAATCCTGGAAACCATAATATTTTACCGTATCAACAAGGACGGGCAACTCATCATCTATCAGGTAAGCATTGTAAGTAGAGCCGTGGGGAGTTGAGTAACCATGGAAATTCCTCAAGCCCCAATCCAGATAACCCACCCAGTATACATCTTCTTTGATTCTGGACATAGTCCTTGCTTATTTTATTCGACTTTGCTGAATTCCTCTTTAGAAACACCGCACTCAGGACATACCCAGGAATCTGGCAACTTCTCAAAAGGGGTACCCGCATCTATACCGTTGTCAATATCGCCCTCGGCAGGGTCATAAATATAACCGCAAATATTACATCTGTATTTATTCATAAATTTACCTCCTTTAATTGCTTTTGGTAAGAAGATTCTTTAGTTTTTCTTTGTGCTTTTCTTCTTCTCCAATAATGTTTTCTAACTCTTCTTTTACTTCCGGTACGGAAACCTTATCTTTGCAGGCTTTGTAAAAACTTATAGATCTCTGCTCTACCCTGATACCCAGGCTTAAGGCTTTACTTTTCTGCAGAAGCACCTTCTCTAAATCATCCATGCTTTTATAGGGCTGGAATATACCTAAATCCAGACTCTCGATAAGATCGTTGTTCTCGGCGTAATCATCTTCGTCTTGTCTTAAGTCATAAAGCCTGTTTTCAAAAAATTTAAGATGCTTCAGCTCTTCTTCTATCAAAAAATCAAGGACTTCTCTTATACCCGCATCATAAGATTTTTCGGCTATTTTCTTATAGAAATGTATTCCCTCCTTTTCGATATTACAGGCTATCTTGTAGGCTTCGATTTCGTCAAAAGAAGTAATTACAAACTTACCGTCTCTTTCTTCTATCCTCATTTCCTTGCCTCCTTAAGAAATTTTACAATCTCGGTGCAGAAAGCAGTCAGGTCATAAGGATTACGGGAAGTTATGAGATTTTTATCCACCACGACCTCCTTATCAACATACTCGGCCCCTGCTCCTATTAAATCATCTTTTATGGCAAAAAACCCTGTTAAGGTTCTCCCTTTTAATATACCGCTGGAAACCAAAACCCAGCCTCCGTGGCATATTGAAGCTACTAACTTACCTTCTCCGTCCATAACTTTCACAAACTCATTAACTTTCGGGTATCTCCTCAAAATATCCGGAGCATATCCTCCCGGCACAATCACGCCGGAAAAATCCCCTCTTTCAACATTATCTATAGCGATATCTTCTCTGGCGGGATAGCCTTCTTTGCTCTTATAATTACCTTTGCCTGTGCCTACAAAAAGAGGTTTTATGCCGTCTTCGCGTAAACGCAAATAAGGATACCATACCTCCAGGACCTGATAATAGTCTTCTAATAAAATGGCAACTTTGCTCATATTATCCTCCTGACTTGATTTTTCCCGTTATGCCGGCTAGGAAAAACCGTTAGAAACGATGTTTTTCTCCCTCTACTCTCACCGGTTACATTCTTAACTGTTCCAGTTACCTTTATCTTCAGACACCATTTCTCTGGAACAGCACTTTACCTTTTTATCTGATTTTTTCTTTTTACCGCAGACAAGACAAACGTATGTCTTTTCCTTTGCTTTCTTTCTTTTTCTCATAATTTCACCCCATCTTATTCTTAAACAAAACCGGCCGCTTAAGGTCTCTTTTCATTTTTTATCCGTTTTATTGTAACCAAAGATGCCGGAAATTAAATTATCCTTAAAAAACCTGCTCTACCTCTTTTACTTCCGGGATCTTCTCTTTCAACTTCTGCTCTATACCCATCTTCAATGTGTAGGTACTCATCGGGCATCCTCCGCATGCCCCGGTAAGACGTAGCTGTACTGTCCCGTCCTCCTTTACGTCTACCAATTCCACATCTCCTCCGTCGGCCTGAAGAGCAGGTCTTATTTCCCCCAGCGTCTTTTCTACCTTTTCTTTTATCATTTTAACCTCCGCTTTTTGTGTTCTAAAATTCCTTAAACATTTCTTTTTTTACTCCGCAAACCGGACAATAATCAGGGGCGTCTTCGCTTACGGTATATCCGCAAACAGGGCAAATATATACTTTGCCCAAATCTATATCCCGGCCGCCGGAATTAATTTTGCCGGCCTGGCTGTACATGCGGGAATGTATTTTTTCTGCTTCCAGAGCGTAGTAAGTGGATTTTTGAGCCTCTTTTTCTCCCTGCAGTTTAGCCTGGTTGTTGTAGGCAGGATACATCTCCTCCACCTCATAATCTTCTCCTTTTATAGCAATTTTTAAATTTTCACCTGTATCTCTGATTCCGCCCAAAACCTTAAGATGATTTCCCGCGTGAACTCTTTCAGCATAGGCTATGGCTTTAAACAACCGGGCGATATTAGGACGGCCTTCTTTTTCTGCAACTTCAGAAAATATCAGATAGCGCATATGCGCTTTGGATTCGCCTGCGAATGCATTTTCAATATTCTCCCTGGTAATTTTATTCATATCCTCCTCCTTCCCTAAGGTTAAAGCACAATGTCTATTATTAAAATGCATTACCTAAAGTTATTAAGAAATAACGTTTACTATATCGATTGCTTAATATCCTACGAAGTTTTCGGTTTTTATATTTTTATTTTTACAGCCCAGGCCGGGACAGAGTCTTTCCATAGCTTTTACCATCGACGGAGGTCCGAAAATAAATATAATTCTCTCCGGCCAGTCTTTAACCTTATCTTTAAGCAGACTTTCATTAATACGGTCCCGAATATAATCGCACTCCTCGGTTTTGCAATCGGTTATAGTATGGTAGACTTTTATATTCTCATTACCGGACCATTCATCAAGTCTATCCTTAAAAGCTATGTCTTGAGGGGTTCTGTTAGAGTAAAATAAAACGGTATCAATATTGAGTTTATTATCGAAAATATATTCTATAATTGAAATTACAGGAGTTATGCCTATACCTCCTATGAGAAAACTGATTTTTTCATATTCCTCTTTTAGAATACAATTGCCTAAAGGAGCTTGAAGGTTAATAACTTCACCCTGGCTAAGCGATAAAAGATTTTGGGAAAATCTGCTCTCGCTCACCTTTTTGGTAAATTCAATATAATCTT
>WJKZ01000204.1 GCA_014728785.1 Candidatus Omnitrophota bacterium | reverse complement strand
TTTCTTCCCTTTTTCAGCTGGTTATACTCAGAGAATTTGTCTTCTCCATCGCCAAAAATGAGATTTCTCTGGCTCTTGGTGTAGCATTCTGGTTTAGTTCAGCTTTCCTGGGAACTCTTTTTGCGGTACGCAGAAGAACAAAAGTTTCCAACATACCCCTGTATTTGGCTCTCTGTTTCTTCATAAGCACAGCCCTCATACATTTGTCTAAATACATTTTTGATTTAGCTTATTATGAGACGGTAAGTCTGACGTTTAACATTCTGAGCGCTCTTATTTTTATTTCTCCCTTAGGATTTCTCATAGGATATTCTTTTGCTTCTCTGGGCAGGAAATTTATTTCAGGTGCAGTAAAATTTGAGAAAAAAACAGGTAAATTTTTTGCTTATGAAGCGATAGGATTTTTCTGTGGAGGGATTATCTTTACTTTTTTCCTCTGTAGATATTCCAACCCTTTTGTTTTTAGCTTAGCTTCGCTTTTGTTCCTGCCGTTTTTCAAAGAGAAACGAAGGGTGTTCTACTCTAAATTTATATTTATTGTGGTCTTGAGTTTGGCCGGTATATTAATTTTTCCTTGGATTTTAGAAAAAGAGTTTAAAGGTTCCAATATTCTTATCAATGAAGGGGGCAGATATGGCCCGGTTATCCTGGCTGAAAATCAGGCTGGGTATGCCCTGTATGTTAATGGTGTACTTACTTTCAGCAGTGAAGATAAAATACAGGATGAATATATGGTGCACACTTTTATTTCCTCAATAGATAATCCTGAAAGTATTCTCTTTTTGGGCCCATACTCTAACAGCCAGGCAGAGGAGCTGGCAAAATATTCTCCGGAGAAAGTGCGCTTTGTGAACAGAAACCCGGTTTTCAAGAGACTGCTCGACGATAAATATAAAAACGGAAAGGATTTCACTGTTGTTGTTGATGACCCTTTAACCTATCTGGAAAAAGATAAATTAACCTACAATTGCATAATAATGAACTTTTCTGTGCCGGCTACGCTTGAAGATAATAGATTTTTTTCCCACAGTTTTTTTAAGCTGGTTAAAAGCCGGCTTAAACCCGGAGGGGTATTTTGTTTCCATATACCCTCAAAAAGAGATATCTTAAGTCCTAATATTTTAAAATTCAACTCATGTATAATAAACACAGTCGATTCAGTATTCAGCTACCGCTTAATCGCCCCCGGGGACACTATGTATATAATGGCTTCAGATTTCAGGATGTTAAATCCAGCCGACATTCTCCGCAATTTCAAAGACTCCGGCGTTGAGACTTCCTACTTTACTTACTACCATCTGAAGGACATGCTTAACCCCTCCAGGAGGGATTATCTGAACTATGCTCTGGACAGGAGTATACCCGTAAACCGCGACCTCGCTCCTCTGGGCTTTATATACTATCTTATACTGGAGGAGACAAAATTTTACCCCGATATTAAAGTAGACTTAGATTACCTGCGTATTTGGCTGGTAATTTTTTTATCCGCAGCTCTACTAATTTCGGTCATTATCTTTTTCCTTAAAAAAGAGACCTTTTCCTGTTTTTCACTTCCTTTAATAACCGGCTTTGCTTCTTTGGGATTGACTATATTGATTCTTTTCTTATTTCAGATTTATTCCGGTGCTCTTTACTGGAAAATGGGTATAATTTTCGGGATCTTTATGGCCGGTTTAAGTTTATCTTCCTTGTTGGGAGGGTATTTACTGGAGAAGATAAATTATAAGTATATTAAATTGAAGTTTTTTTATCTTGGATGGTTAACTTTTATTTCCTTGATTTATCTGATAGCTCCCAATATCCAAAGTACAGGCACTCGGCCTGAATTGATTTTCTACACTTTCTCTTTGATTTGCGGTGGATTTACCGGGATAATGTACCCTTTTGCCTCATATATAATGTTGCGAAACAAAGTTCCTCCCCCGAAGGCGTCGGGCTTGATTTACGGGCTGGATGCCGAAGGAGCTTTTCTGGGCAATTTGATGTTTTCCCTTCTGCTTATTCCTTTCTTAGGCATACCTGCCACTTTGGCTTTCCTTCTGGTTATTTTTGGCTCGTTGGCAGTCTTGCATATTTACAGCAGATTTTAAGGCAAAAGAGATTATTTTAGATGGTTATTGCCATAGGCCGGGGATGTTTTCTCCGCAGCGGGGGCAGCGTCCATTTTCTATATTATTTTCAATTATGGAGTAGCCCACTCTTTTTATGAGCAGCTTATTGCAGTTGGGACAGTATGTAGATTCATGAATATTGCGGGGGACATTCCCCACATAAACAAATTTTAGTCCGCAGTCACGGGCGATTTTTTTTGCCTTAAGAAGAGTTGATACCGGGGTAGGGGAGAGGTTTATTAACCTGTGCATCGGAAAAAAACGGGAAAAATGCAGTGGTACCTCTGCTCCTAAGTTTTCTTTTATCCAGTTACACATTTTTTTAAGTTCTTCTTCATCGTCATTTGCTCCGGGGATAATTAAATTGGTAATTTCTATCCATACTCCTTCTTCCTTCAGGATTTTTAAAGTTCTAAGAACTGTACTTAAATCGCCGTTACAATAGGAAGAATAAAATTTATCATTGAAACCTTTAAGGTCAATATTGGCGGCTTTTATATATTGAGCTATTCTCCTTAAGGGTTTTTCATTTATATAACCCGCCGAGTGCATAACACAGGGCATGTCTTCGTTGGCCGCTATTTTAGAGATTTCGAGCATATACTCATAAAATATTGTAGGTTCCGTATAAGTAAAGGCTATTGTTTTACAGCCCGAAGTTTTGGCTCTTCTGACTATCTCCGAAGCCTTCTTAAAATCCGGATTTATTTTTTCAGCGTCTACCTGAGATATTTCCCAGTTTTGGCAGAATTTACACCTTAGATTACAGCCGGCAGTTGCTATGGAATAGGAGTCGCTACCCGGATATACATGGAAAAGCGGTTTTTTCTCTATAGGGTCAGGGTGCAGTGCTACGGGATATCCGTAAGTAAGAGTAAAAAGCTTACCCTTTATATTTTTCCTTGCCTTGCAAAATCCTTTTTCGCCCGGCTTTAAAACGCAGAGCCGGGGACAAAGCCGGCATTGCACCAGGCTATCCTTTAGCTTTTCCCAGTAAAGTGCTTGGCTGTATCGGGTATCGTTTTTTTTAGCCGGCCACTCTCCCCGCACGGAAAAGGCCGGCAAACCTCCCAATACTATTATTAAAAGCAAAATAATCTTTAGCTTACTCATAACTAAGTAAAAAATAACACATTTAGCTCCTTTTTTGAAGAAAAAAATTCTTCTTTCCTCAAATAAATATATCTAACCACAGAGCACACAGAGTTCACGGAGTGAAAATCTCCTGATGAACCTTATTCATTTTGTCATCGGCATCGGTCTAGGCTACGAGCTTCAGGCTGCAAGCTTCAGGCCGCAAGCTGTAGGTTTCAAGCTACAAGTTGCAGGCTGCAGGCCGCAGGCCGCAAGCCCCAGGCTATGAGCAATGAGCCATCAACTATGAGCTATGAGCCATCCAGCTATGAGCTATCATCGTCTCTCGTTTCTCATCTGACATCTGCCTTCTGTGGAC
>WJKZ01000203.1 GCA_014728785.1 Candidatus Omnitrophota bacterium | reverse complement strand
CTCTATTACTCCCTGGTATATAGCCCATTTAGAAAAAAAGCCGTTAAAAGGCGGTACTCCTGATATAGAAAAAGAAGCAATCAGAAAGGTCAGAAAAGTAATGGGCATAAATTTGGCTACCCCCCCCAGCTTATCCAAATCAGTAGTTCCGCATTTTTTCTCAACCGCCCCCCCTGAGAAAAACAAACAGGATTTATAGATTGCATTATTCAGCATATGAAAGAGGCCACCGGCAATGCCAATGAGAGTTCCGGTGCCTATGCCCAGCACCATATACCCTACCTGACTTACTGCATGATAACCAAGCAACCTTTTTAAATCATGCTGAACCAATGCCATCATTACCGCAACAATGATAGTGAAACTGCCCAGGGCCATAAGAAAAGTATTCATGGCTCCGTTCATTTCAAAAATATCCAGTGAAATCCTGGTTAAAAAGTAAATCCCTAACAGTTTATCCAGGGAAGCAGGTAAAAAAGCCGTAACCGGAGTGGGAGCGTCTTCTGCCACATCCGGAACCCAGGTATGGAAAGGCATGGCTCCGGCCTTGGCAAATGCTCCAGCTGCCAGCAAAAGATAGGCTAAGACAGCCATCTTGGAATCCAGGGTTAAAGGCTGAATATCCATGGAAAATGTATGCGTTAGACGCCATACAAGAGCAATTCCTAAAAGCATCAGGGCATCTGTTCCCCCGATAATTATGAAAGTCTTTTTGGCGGTATAAGAGGTACGCTCTTTTTCGCCGAAACTGATTAGCAGGTACAAAAGAAGACCTAAAAATCCCCAAAAGACTACAAAAAGAATAAAGTGACTGGAAAATACAGCACCCAGAGAAGTCAACATGGTTAAAAAGAGGAGAAAATAATAAGTCATCCGGCCGTCTTTTTTTCGTATAAACCCCGCAGAATATATACAGCTAAGTAGGGAGAAAAAAATCGTAAATCCTCCCACAAGTAAAGATAGGTGGTCGAATTTGAAAAAATTTTTTATAAGGTCCATCATCCGGCTATCTTTTTCCTTATCTTTTCCGTCTTCTCCCGGGAAAGGTCAATCAAATCTTCGCCGTCGTAAAGTTTATCTCCCTTAACGGTTCTAACCGCCATCCTCTCGGTACAGCAGTAACAGGGATCGATTGCCGCTAAAATAATTGTGGCATCGGAGATAGTTTCACCTACGACTGTTGCCTTATAAGTCGGGAGATTCATAAAAGTCGGAGCCCTCACCTTATGACGAACCGGCCTGTTTGTACCGTCGCTCCTAACATAATGAAACGTTTCTCCTCTCGGAGCCTCATGGGTACCTATCCCTTCCCCGGGGGGGATACTTTTTATGTTAGCATCGATTTCGCCTCCGGGTAAATTTTTAAGGCACTCCTTCATTATCTTTATCGACTCAAAAATTTCAAGTATGCGCAAAATAACTTTATCGTAGACATCTCCGTTTTTGGTTGTAATCATATCCCACTCTATCCGGTCGTAAGCACCGTAAGGTACGTCTTTTCTTACATCTCTTGCGACCCCCGAAGCACGGGCGGTAGGACCCAGGGCACAATAGTCTATGGCGGCTTCTCTGGTAAGTATACCTACCCCTTTAGTCCGGGCCTGTAGGACCGGGTCGTCTTCAACGGCTTTTTTAAGCATTCTAAGAGTCGGGATTATTGAGTTAAGCTTTTTAATGACCGGCGGAATATCTTCGGCTTTTATATCTCTTCTCACTCCGCCGGGTTTAAACATAGCATAATTATTCCTGTTCCCCGAAAGGATCTCCATAATATCGAGAATTTCTTCTCTCAGCTTCCAGGCCCACATATATACGGTGTTATAGCCTAAGAAATGTCCGGCCAGCCCCGCCCACAAAAGATGTGAATGGATTCTTTCTCCTTCGGCGATTATAGTCCTTATATATTTTGCCCGTTCAGGGGCTTCGACGCCTTCAATGTCTTCAACCGCCCGGGTGTAAGCAAAAGGGTGGCTGGTTGAACAAATTCCGCAAATTCTTTCAATCACAAAAGTAGACTGATCAAAGGTCTTCATCTCGGAAAGTTTTTCTATCCCCCGGTGGTTATAGCCAACCCTGACATCGATATCGACCACCTTCTCTCCCTCTACAGTAAGAGTAAAAAATTCCGGTTCCTCCTGCAAGGGGTGGTAAGGTCCTATGGGAACTATAGTTTTAGCCATTTCTCGCTCCGTTTATATGCATAGTTTTTTTGTCTGCGTACATATGCGTATTACACTCCCCTGTCTCTTATTGCTTTTTCATCCCACTCTTTATAGTCGCACCTCAAGGGGTATACATCTTCCGGCCAATCATCCGAAAGAAGCAACCGCCGTAAATCAGGGTGCCCTCTGAATTTTATCCCCAGTAATTCATTCATTTCTCTTTCAATCCAGTTTGCCCCTTCAAATAAGGGAGCAAGAGAATCAACCTCTAAATCGGGTTTTTTTAATTTCACTCTTAGGGAAATCAAAAGATTAATATCCTCTACGGTAAAATGATAGAGTATCTCCATATGAAAACGCAAATCGCTGCCTGTTGCGATATTAAATCTGGCTTTCTGTGCTTTAAAAATATACTCGGCTATTTTTTTAAGTGAACCGGCTTTTATATCCAGATAAAGCCGGGTTTGCGACTTATCAAAAATATTTATAATATCCGCGGCAAAATTATCTTTCAACTGCTGAATTATATCTTTTCTGGTCATTTTTTCTTGTTTCCTTTTTTTACTTTTTCTATCAATTTAGTTACCCCGGCAATAATAGCTTCCGGCTTCGGCGGACATCCCGGGATATAAACATCCACCGGTATAATCTTATCCAGTGGCACCGGGCAATTGTAACTGTGAATAAACATACCTCGTGAAAGAGAGCATTCCCCGATTGCCACCACAAAACAAGGTTTTGAAATCTGCTGATATAAACTTTTAAGCCTTATTACGGATTGACGGTTACATGAACCGGTAACCAGTAAAACATCAGCATGTTTTATGCTGGGCGCTAAAAGCATACCGAACCTTTCAATATCGAATCTGGGAGTAAGACAATCCAATATTTCTATATCACAATTATTGCAGCTTCCTGTGGAAAGATGAAACACCCAGGGAG
>WJKZ01000202.1 GCA_014728785.1 Candidatus Omnitrophota bacterium | reverse complement strand
ATTTACCTGGGTAATATTTTCGCAGGCGCAGACACGGTCTGTTTTCACTGCCGAAAACCGCTAATCAAAAGATTCTCTTTTGAGGTTTGCGAAAACAAGATTAAAGACGGCAAATGTCCTTTCTGCAAAACTCAAATAGACGGAATATTTTAAACCCCTATTGCGGATTCAGCAGACCTTTTTCCCGTTTTAATTCAGCTGAAGGAGTTTTGAGTGTTAAAAGATGAAGGAATTTTATCAACCGAAGACGCAGTTGACATCGCTTATTGTCATTACCTTAACGACAAGAGAGACCTGATTGTCATAGCCCATGGTTTTTACAACAGTAAAGACGCGGTGTTACTGCAGAAATTAGCCCAGAGCCTGGGCGATGAATACGATATTTTCATGTTTGACTTCCGGGGCCATGGTAAAAGCGGAGGTTTCTTCAGCTGGGTTAGCAGAGAAGGTAAAGACCTGAGAGCTGTATTAAAACATATAGAGGGAAAATACGATAAAACAGGCATAATCGCCTTTTCCTTAGGAGCTAGTATATGCATAAATACCCTTGCTGAGCTAAGTACAGTCTGGGCAAAGAGTCCGGGCATTGACTCTTTAGTCTGCCTAAGCCCTCCTTGTGAGCTTAAAAAAATAGACTATAAATTCTGGTTCCTTAACTGGAGAGAAGATTTAATTTACACACTTTTTACCGCCGAAGGCAGAAAAGGCAAGGGGGTCCGCCCTGGCCCTTTCTGGTTAAAGAAGAAAAAACCCGCCGAAGAAGTGTCTAAATTAAAAATACCTGTTTTTTACATACACGGAGATAAAGACTGGGTGGTAAAGCCCTGGCATTCGCAAGTTTTATATAACAATACAAAATCAGAGAAGAGACTCCTTATGATAAAAGGAGGCCCTCATGCCGAGTATCTTTTAAAAGAGTTTTCCGGACAGATAGTCCCCGCAATAAAGAGATGGTTTGGGAATAAATTAATACAGGAGGGTTCATGAAGAGCTTTTTTATGTCTCTGACCCAGCTTTTGTTTTCCCTGGCATTGTATTGCATGTGTATCCTTTATTTCGGTCTGGCCCTGGCTCCCGGATTAGCTATTTTTATAAAAGCCTGGCAGAGTACTCCCGCTTTCTCTTTTATGGGCCGATGCCTTATTCTGGGTATATGCATAGCCCTGGCTTATTTTCTTTTCGGGTTAACTCTTGTTTTACTGGTAGGCATAACGCGAATGGTGCTGAGGCTGCGCCTGCGGGAAGGCAGGCACCGGATTTTTTCCTATGAGGCTGCCAAATGGGCCTTTATCAGCTCGCTTTATTTAATGATCAATTTCACCTTTGTTTACTTTATACTCCTTACCCCTTTTGCCAATATGCTTTTAAGGATGCTGGGTGCCAGAATAGGCGCCAATGTCCAGGTAAACTCAAAGTTTATTTTTGACGCCTCGCTTCTTGAAATCGGCGACAATACTGTTATCGGGGGAGGAGCTATTATTATAGGCCACCAGGTAGAGAGAGGTTTTCTTAAACTTAAGAGAGTTAAGATAGGAAGCAATGTTACGGTGGGTTCCAATTCTATAATAACTCCCGGATGCGATATCGGTGACAGAGCTATTGTAGGGGCGGGGGCTGTCTTGCTTAAAAATACCAAAGTCGAACCCCGTTCTGTATGGTACGGGGTTCCGGCAGACAACGTAAGAAAAAGAAGAGTCAAAAAATCCTGATTTATCCCCAACTAAAGGTTATGAAGAGGAAAAATTACGGTGGAATAAGAGCCGGCGCCTTAAAACAACATGTATATAAACTTTCTCAGGAAATAGGTGACCGCAGTTTTTATGCCTATGAGAAACTTATGCAGGCGCAGGAATATATCCGCAAAAGTTTTCTTTCTTACGGCTATAAGGTTTTGCTTGACGGTTACGATATTGAAGGCAGGGAATTCAATAATATAGCGGTAACTAAAAAAGGCGAAGATAGGCCCGATGAGATAGTTATTCTGGGGGCTCATTACGATAGCTGCTCTAATCCCGGAGCCGATGATAACGCAAGTGGCGTGGCAGTCCTACTGGAGTTGGCTAAAAGCTTTTCCGGTTTAAACTGCAGGAAAACCGTCAAATTCATAGCCTTTGTTAACGAAGAACCGCCTTTTTTCCATACCGAAAATATGGGGAGTAAAGTTT
>WJKZ01000201.1 GCA_014728785.1 Candidatus Omnitrophota bacterium | reverse complement strand
TTTATCGACAATAAGAGAAATTGTTTTGTTTTTGATTATCTTAAATACCTCAATGGCTATTTAGGTAAGTTGATAAAAGCCGGTTATGCCGAACCTTTCTATAGCAAAGAGTCTCTGGGACTTGTTGATGTATCGATATTATTTTGAATAATCCTTTTTCCGCTAAAATTTAAAAATCTTAATAATGTCCGCATATGAAAAAAAGGCTCCTTAAGCCCCCCCGGGAAGATTCAGCTATTTTTCTCGAACCTTCTTTAAGCCATATCCTTAACCGTTTAAAGAGCGTCCGTTCTGCAGGCACAGCCCACCAGCTTGATTTTTTCAATCCCGGCGTTGCCGCAAAATTTTTATTGCTCGACTATCTGCCTCACCCTCTGAAAAAAATTATATTTGTAGATACGGATAAAGTGTCTCTTTCGATAAGGATGCTGTCTTCTAAGGGGTCTCTCTATCTGGATTTCGTGAGGAGCGAGGAACCTTTGGAAAATATTTTTCTGGATGACCGCGGCAAAGCAGCAGACTTTTTTGCCCGCCTTCATGAACGCCTCATGAGTTATCCCTTTGAGGAGAAAGGTGAGATTATGGACAACTTCCTGAAGTATAAAGAAATTTTTATGAGAAATTGCCGGAAAAAATTTTTAAAAGAAATACTTGCCGAAAGCCTGCTTGAATTTTACGGGCTGGAAACAGACTATTATTTTTTATCAGAATTACTAAAAAGTAAAAAATATGATGAGTTTGTTCTTCGGATTTATAGAGAGGGTTTTACTTTCAGGGAGGTTTTTAACACTGCTCTGGATGAATACAAAAAAACTTTCCGGTTTCGTTACAAGAATTACCCTTTTGCTCATCTTAAAGAAGGAGAGCTTCCTTTCTGGATAGTGAAAGAAAAGAAGAGGCTTCCCTGTTTCAGAAAGGATATGGATTCATCCTCCTCAAAAGGGGTTAAGATTTATCCCCGTGCTTTTACTCTCACATTATTTTTAAGGCTTTACTATACCGATTTTTTTATCCACGGCATCGGTGGCGGTAATTATGAGTGGGTCCAGGACAGATTGATAGAAAGGTTTTTTAAGTCAACACCACTTCTTTATGCGGTAGTCAGCGGTACCTACTATCTGAAAGGATACGATAAAAGGGATTACCCCTTCTTTTTATACTCTCCCGCCAAACTCACAAAAAGCTTCTCCTCAAATCTCAACGCCCTCCGTTAATACTCATTTTAAAAGGAGGGTTTATGCCTCAATTAAGCCGGAGCAGGTAGAAAAAAGTCAATAGAAGGTGGAAAGCCGGCATTGAGAAAAGAGTTAATATTGGTTAATATAAAACAGTTGAGAAAAAGAAAGGTAAAGCGAAGGAGAGATTATGCTCAGAAAAACAGAATCTATAAGAGGTTATAAGATTAGGGCCAGAGACGGAGATATCGGCAAAGTAGTAGATTTTTATTTTGATGACGAAAGATGGATAATCCGGTATATGGTTGCAGCCACGGGAGGGTGGCTGGATGGCCGAAAAGTGCTGATTTCACCGGCTGCTTTTTACGAAAAACCTGATTGGCGGGACAAAGAGTTTCCGGTGATTTTAACTAAAGAAGATATAAAAAAAAGCCCTCCCGTAGATACCGAAAAACCGGTTTCCCGCCAGAAAGAGCTGGAATTGGCCGAATATTACAAATGGCCTGCATATTGGCATTTTTTTCCGGAAGATATAACCATGCCTCCCCTTCCGGTCAGCCGCAGGCTATACCATCAGCAAGAGGAAGAGGCGAATCACCTGCGCAGTACAAGAGAGATAGAAGGTTACAGGATAGAAGCTAAAGATGGGAAAATAGGGAGTCTCTGGAGAATCCTCCTGGAGGATGAGTCCTGGGAGATACGTTATCTTGCAGCTGACACAGGGAACATGTTTTCCGGAAAAAAAATTCTTATAGCAGTGGACTGGATTTCGGAAATTAACTGGGCGCTTGAAAGGGGCAAGGTTGATTTGGGGAGTGAATATGTAAAAAACAGCCCCGAATACGACCCGGCTCGTGC
>WJKZ01000200.1 GCA_014728785.1 Candidatus Omnitrophota bacterium | reverse complement strand
GTTCATGAGGGGTTGGGTAAGATGCAAAGCCTGGCTTCGAGCGTAGGTGATTTAAAAAAAGTTTTAACCAATGTAAAAACAAGAGGTATATGGGGTGAAATACAGCTGGGGATTTTACTTGAACAGGTACTTACTCCCGAGCAGTATGAATCCAATGTTGTAACCAAAAAAGGAGCTTCGGAGAGGGTGGAGTTCGCTATAAAATTACCGGGCAGAGAAGGCCGGGAAAGCGAGCCTGTATGGTTGCCTGTGGATGCTAAGTTCCCTCAGGAAGATTACCAGAGGTTACTGGCAGCCCAGGAAGAATTAAACCAGGAAATAAAAGAAAAGGTGGGCCGTCAGCTCGAAACCCGGCTTAAGACAGAAGCCAGGAATATACGCGATAAGTATATAGACCCGCCTAATACTACGGATTTTGCGATAATGTTTTTGCCGGTTGAAGGCCTTTATGCCGAGGTGCTCAGGCGGCCCAGCTTAATAGAGTTTATACAGAGGGAGTTTAGAGTAGTAATTGCAGGCCCTACTACCTTAGCCGCTTTACTTAACAGCCTCCAGATGGGTTTCAGGACACTTGCGATTGAGAAGCGTTCCAGCGAGGTCTGGAGACTTTTGGGTTCGGTTAAAACAGAATTTGATAAGTTCGGAAACATACTCGAGAAGACCAGAAAAAAACTTACCGAGGCTGCCAACACCATAGACCACGCAGCAAGTAAAACCAGAAATATCCAGGGCAGGTTAAAAGATGTTCAGCGTCTCGGCCCTGAATCCGGGAATGAGGGGAATCAGCTGGCTTTCGATTTGCAGGAGGAAGAAGATGCCGGTGATTAAAGTTAAAGTAATGCCCCGGGCTAAGAGAGAAAAAGTGGAAAAGACAGATGAGGGATTTAAGGTTTACGTAAAAGAGCCGGCCAGAGAAGGTAAAGCCAACAAGAGGCTGGTTGAGATTTTATCCACCCACTTAAAGGTTAAGAAACGCTGCCTCAGGATTTTACGAGGAGAAAAATCCCGCGAAAAAACGGTAGAAGTAACTCTTTAATGCTTCTTTTTGTTAATGGAATTAATACCGGAATATAAATGTTTGTGGCTGAAGGATTTTTTTGAACAGGGAGTTCTCTGCGGTATTACCTTAGATGTTGTCTTCTCAAATGACGCCCGTCACCTTAATAATGTTTTTTCTCAGCTCGGTTACAGCCCGGAGTTGATCTGGATGAGGCAGATCCATTCAGCGGATGTCAGGATAGCTAAAAGAAAAGGCGAATACGATTGTGACGGTATTTTTTCCTCTGCGGGAAATAAGCTCATGATTGTAAAAACAGCTGATTGTCTTCCTTTAATCTTTCACAGCAAAAAACTTAAAGTTTCCGGCCTGATTCATATGGGCTGGCGTTCGGCAGCAAAGGGTATATTAAATAATATTCCTTACGGGCTTAAATCCTTTAAAGTGGTTTTGGGGCCGGGGTTACGTAAATGTTGTTATCAGGTAGGAGAGGAGTTCTCCCGGTTCCCTCTGCTTAAAGACTACCTTCAGCCGGCAGGGGATAAGCTGTATTTTGACCCTGTGGGTTTCGTAAAGGAGAACCTGGCCGCTAAAGGGATGGATGAGGACAATATTTTTGATATTAATATGTGTAGTTTCTGTTCCCGCACCGATTTGTTTTCTTACAGAAAGACTTTTACCGATAAGAGAAACTTATCTTTTGTTTTTCACTAAGGGGGAGCTGGCCGTAAATAAAATGTTGTCAAAATTCCGGCATTGTATGGTACAATATTTCATCAATTCCTTTTCGAATAGAACTAAATAAAATCTAATACTTTATGAAGAATCCAAAAAAGACCCCTCTTTACCCGAGGCATCTGGCAAGCAGGGCAAAAATGATTAATTTTTCAGGCTGGTATATGCCGCTTGAGTATAAAAGTTCCCTGGAGGAAGCTAAAATGACACGTCTCCATTGCGGTATATTTGACGTTTCGCATATGGGTCAGCTTGTTTTAAGAGGAGAGGCCTCAGAGAATTTTCTTCAGGAATTGACTCCTAACGATGTCAGCCTCCTTGAGCCCGGAGAAATGCAGTACAATCTTTTTCTTAATGAAAGAGGAGGGGTAATAGATGATTTTATTGTCTCCAGAATGCAAATTGGGTTTTTGTGCATAGTAAATGCTTCTAATAAAGATAAGGTGTTGGATTGGCTTTGCAGCAGGAAAAAAAAGAATGTAGATATAGAAGATTTAAGCAGCGATTCTGCCCTCATATCCGTGCAGGGACCTGAATCTTATTACGTTGTCGGCAAGGTTTTTGGAGATAGGGCCAGTTGTCTTAAATACATGTCTTTTATTGAGATGACAGACCCTCTAAAGGTATTGATTTCCCGCAGTGGCTACACC
>WJKZ01000199.1 GCA_014728785.1 Candidatus Omnitrophota bacterium | reverse complement strand
GGTTAAAAGAACTATACCGGGAAGAATGATCAGAACGAACATCCCCATGATTGATGTATTCAATTCGCTGGTTGTTTCTCAGAAACTTCCCATATTCTCCGTATCGGGCGAACCCTACAACGAGCTCCTCGCCCGGATTGCTTTGCAGGCCGAGGCCGATATGATTATTCTGGGAGGTATAGGCCTAAAATACGACCAGTATTTATTTTTCAAAGACAAGTTAGAAGAAGGAGGGGCACTTGCTCGTTCTATATTCTTTGTTCATACAGCTTCTGACCCGGTGGTTGAGGGTTTGATGATTCCCGATTTGGGCTTAGCGGTGGCGGAGAAATTTGCTCTCAGGGGCAAAGACGTTTTGGTCTTGTTTTCCGATATGACTAATTTCTGCGACGCTTTAAAAGAAATTGCCATAACCATGGAACAGGTCCCTTCAAACAGAGGTTATCCGGGTGATCTTTACAGCCAGCTGGCGCGTAGATACGAGAAAGCTGTTGATTTTGAAGATGCCGGCTCGATTACCGTTTTGTCCGTGACTACCATGCCGGGAGACGATGTAACGCATCCCGTGCCCGACAATACGGGTTATATCACAGAAGGCCAATTTTATCTGCGCGGAGGCTGGATTGAACCTTTCGGTTCTTTAAGCCGGCTAAAGCAGCAGGTAAACGATAAGACCAGAGAAGACCACAGAGCGATTATGGATGGAATGATTCAGCTTTATGCCCAGTATAAAGATACTGAAGAAAAACGTTCCATGGGTTTCAGGATGAGCTCTTGGGACAGGAAACTGCTGAAATACGGTAAGCTTTTTGAATCACAAATGATGGACTTGGCTGTTAACATACCCCTTGAGGAGGCTTTAGATAAAGGCTGGCAGATACTTTCGGATTGTTTTGAGCCGCATGAAACTAATTTCAGAAGCGATTTAATAAAAGATTTTTGGCCGGGAAAAGAAGGAAAAATTCCAAAGCAGTGAGAAAAGAAAAGAGGAAGCCAAAGTTGAATCCGGAAAACAATAAGCCGGCTAATTTGCGCAGCAAACTCACCGTTTATGGGAAAAATTAGGATAACCAAACAAGAATTAAGAAAACAGAAAGATTCACTGGCAAGATTCAGGCGGTACCTTCCCACTCTACAGCTTAAAAAGAAACAATTACAGCGGCAGATTATTAAAATTCATCAGCAGATCAATGAGGTAACCCGTCAGAAAGACGATTTCAGAGAGAAACTTGTTAAATGGATTAATGTTTTTTCTCAGGCAAATCCTATCGGGGAAGTTTTAAGTATAGAGACTATACGGGTTAGCGAGGGTAACGTTGCCGGGGTTGGTCTGCCAGTGTTTGAGGGGGTTGAGTTCAGGCAAAGCGAATATGATTTACTGGCCACACCTCTATGGGTTGATTCCGGGATAGAGGCGGTAAAGGAGATGATTTCTTACGAGGCAAGACTTATTGTCCTGCACAAGCAGTTAGAGGCTTTAAAAGAAGAGCTGCGAGTAACCAACCAGCGGGTTAATTTATTTGAAAAGGTAAAGATCCCCGAGGCAGAGGAGAATATCAGGGTAATTCATATTTATCTGGGAGAACGCAGGACAGCGGCTGTAGTTAGAGGAAAAATCGCCAAAGCAAAGATTGAGCAGAAAAGACAGTAGATACATATGATAGTTAAGATGCGCCAGCTTACAATTCTGGTTACAAAAGAAAGCATAGATTCCGCTCTGGTTAATCTGCGCCGGCTGGGGGTAGTCCACATTTCCCATCTGAAAGCCCCCCAGGCCGATTATATAGATAGAGTAAAAAGAAATATTTCCCGGACAGATAGAGCATTAAAGATAATCGGAGAATCGGAAAAACAGGAAAAGCTTGAGGAAGAAGAATTGATTTCAGCTTCTAAAGAAATTGTAGAAATTGACAGGAGAAAGAGCAAGTTAAAAAATGAACTTTCAGAACTTGAATCAAAGAGTAACTGGTTCAAAGACTGGGGGGAAGTTTCGAAAAAAGATTTTGAAGAATTAGCCTATAAAAACATATTTATAAGATTATACATCTGCGGCAAAAAAGATTTTGAAAAAATAAAAAAAGATAACCTTGTTTATATTATAAACCGCAAAGGCCCTACTCTGGGGATTGCCCGGATTACCACGGAGGCAGGAGAGACTTTAAATTTTAGAGAAGTTGAAGTTCCGCCCGAAAATGCTGATTGGTTCGGCAGAAGGATTGCTTCACTTAAAGAGGATATAGAGAAAACAGAGAGGAAATTAGCCGGGTTTGCAGCTTACCGGGATTGTTTTGTTAAATATAAGAATAATCTCCTGAAAAAATTTGAGTTTATAAAAGTAAAGTTTGGCATGGGCCGGGCCGAATCTCTGGCCTGGCTTAAAGGTTACTGCCCGCTTGATTCTATAGAAGGCGTAAAAGAAACAGCAGGTAAAAAAGGGTGGGGCATAATAATCCAGAAACCTGAAAATCTTGGGGAAGTCCCCACTTTACTCAGGAACCCCAGATGGATTGACATTATAAAACCGGTGTTTAATTTTATGGGTACTTTACCGGGCTATAAAGAATATGATATAAGTTTTTGGTTTTTGTTGTTTTTTAGTTTATTCTTTGCCATGCTTATCGGAGATGCCGGGTATGGGATTGTTTTTCTTGTGGCTACTTATCTCTTGCGAAGAAAGTTTAAAACAGCTCCTGTTGCACCGTTTTTTTTAATCTATGTTTTAGCGGCTTCTACTGTTATCTGGGGAGCTCTTAGCGGAACCTGGTTTGGGTCAGAAAGCATAGCAAAGTTTCCCTTCTTTAATTTTTTGATTATCGACAGAATAAACAGTTTTGTCCAGTCAAATCAAAGTTTCATGATCTATCTC
>WJKZ01000198.1 GCA_014728785.1 Candidatus Omnitrophota bacterium | reverse complement strand
TGTCGATATAGTTTTTTAAATAATTAAACATTTCTAACTGCGCTTAGCAAAGTTTATCCCGAAAGTTTTAAGTGCCGGAAGAAAAAAAGTAGCCATATTAAGCAACGTAAATTTAAGAAGTATTTTTTTAAGAAAAAGAGGAGTAACGTCTGAGGTGAAATTGCATCTTCTGAAGTTACCGGTTGAGATTTCGTTATAGAATTCTCCCCACTCTCTGAAGGTCTTCGGGGGCACAAACCCTTTTTTAACCAGCTTGTGGTAATCAGGCGTTGCGGGGACCGGCCGGTATATGTTAGGATAAAACAATATCTTAGCCTCTCCCGATTCAGAGTGTTTTTTAAAAATCCTGCTTAGCCTGAGGCAGAAATCAAAAGTTTGAGCTAATTCTTTTCTGGTTTCCTCGGGCAGCATAAGCACCAGGCTTACCGTTACCGAAAACCCTTTTTGGGCCAGTTTCTTTATAAAATCCTCGACATATTGTTGTGAATTTATCTTGGACATCTTATCGAGGTGTTTTCTTGAGCCGCTCTCTATCCCCGTAAAGAAAAAAGAACATCCCGCCTGTTTCATTAAATCGAGCGCTTCATCGTCTATATTTATCCCCATGCCTGTCCAGAAAGATATATTCAGCTTCTCATTTATGATTTTCTTAAGAAGTTCTTTAGTAAGCTTCAGGTTAAAGCCGAAATTTGCATCTACAAAATAGAATCTTTTCTCATTTTTTACCCTCTTCTTTATTGATTTTATCTCATCTATTATTGCTTCGGGATTCCTCATCCTCCAGGGATAAGCAGGCTGGTACCCTGAAATATAGCAGAAACTGCAGTTACAGCCGCAGCCCCTTGATACCTCTATGTTTATTGATTTATACTTTTCCAAATCAAGCAAGGAGTGGTCGGGTAGAGGAAGAGAGGACAAATCTTTAATTACTGCCAGAGGGCCTTCTATAATTTTTCCTTCTTTTCTGTAGCACAGGCCATCTTCCGGCAGGGATGGTCTTTTCCCGGATATGAAATCCATAGTTTGTTTTATCGTAAAATCAGATTCACCTTTAAATACATAGTCTGCCGCCGTGGTTTTAAGGCTTTCGGCTGGAGTAAGGGTAGGGTGGCTTCCTCCCAGAAGTATTATGCTGCCGAGCTCACTTTTTATCTTTCTTGAAAATTTATCTATCCATACAAGATTGCCTCCTCCTGAACAGTTGAATCCTGCCACATCCGGCCGGAACTCAAAAAGTTCACAGGTTAAATCTTTGCGCAGGAAGTTGAATATCCTTACTTCATGTTTTTCTTTGAGGAGGGTGGCGAGTTGTACCAGGTTTAAAGGGTAATCTTCGAAATCAAGAAAATAAAGAGGCCTTAAGATTTTACGGAAAAGGCGGTTCCAGTAAAGGCGCATTTTGCTCGCGTCATGTATAACCCTGAACAGTGAGATGCTTTCTTTTTCCTGTGAATCCAGGGGCGAGGATATCAAGGCTATTTTCATAGAAGGCAAATACGCTTATTGTCTGGAGGGCAGTGAAAAGAAAATGTTTTTTAAAATTTTTCCGGCCATTCCTTCAGCTTCTATGCCCAGGTAATAGAGGATGGTCGGCACATAATCGAGAATACCGACATTTTCTATTTCGCCGATATTTTTTACCCTTTCTCCAGAAATTATAAATACAGCTTTTTCCTGATCGTGCCTGGTAACTTTACTCTCAAAATCATACCTGTAGCCGTGGTCACTCATAACAAATACCAGTGTATCTTCGCCTGCGTCTTCAAGCAGCTGTCCCACCAGATCATCTATATAAAGATAATAATTTCTCATGGTCTCGGTCATATCCCTGGCCGGATTTTTTGATTGCGGCCAGAAAAAATGTGAGAATATATCGACCCCGCCTATATAAACAGCATCGACCACTGTGTCTTTTTTCCTGATAAAATCAACCGCCAGTTGGGTTGAGATGTAATCCATGATAAACATCATTCTGGGGACTTGGCCTGATAAGAAAAGTATGCCTATTATTTCCATTTCCGACAAGTCGACGTCGGTATGTACAGAGTCAAGAAATTTCTCCCTCAGGTGTTCGGTTATTACGGTATGGCCTTCTTTTTCCTGCATGCCTCTTTCCCGGGGGATAGAAAGGGGTATACCGTATCTTTTCATCATCTCGTCTATCTCCTCAGCCGGCGGTATATAAGAATAAACTTTATCCATCAGCTCATAGGGGTAAGTGAGCCAGCGGGGATTGCCGTACTTTTTAAAAAAATCTTCCCTGCCCAGATAATCCGCATTTTTAATGAATGCCCAGGGTATTGCAAAACAGCTTATCATGGAGCCGTATATTTTTTCTACCGGCCAGGTAGCGAGAAAAGAGACAAAAGAAGAAGGTATACGGTGTCTGGTCAGTATATTCCACAGGGCCGGTTCTCTGCGCATGGTGCTCATGGGGAAGGTAAGCAGTTTTCCTTTATATATACAATACAGGCTGTTTATCTTGTGTTTATCCATAGTTTTACCGGTAAGCATGCTTGTCCAGATGGCGGGGGACCAGAGATGTTCATCGTCTATATCTATATCTGCTGCACCGTAAACTCCGTTTTTCATGAGTTTACGGATATTGGGCATCCGGCCCTCTTTAAGTAAGGGGCCTAAAACGTGCCAGTTAAAGCCGTCGATTCCGATTATAAGTATTTCTTTATCCTGAAATCTCTTTTGAGGGGGGTAACGATACTTTTTTATTGTTATAAATGTTAAGGAGGCAATAAGAAGAAATACGACAATACCCAGGATTATTTTTTTCTTAGAGCCGTCCATTTTTTATCTCCTTTACTTGTATCAGCAGGGAAATTTACTGTCCCCCGTATTTAACGGGACCATATACCCACTTCTTTGCTTTGAGCGTCCGCTTCCAGCTGCAGGAATTCTTTTTTATAAGAGGTATTAGGATAAGATATGTCCGCCCTGGCGTAGCCTTTCTTTATCATTTCGGCATTTACCATTTTGCCGTCAATGTATACGTAAGCCAGGGTCCTTCCGAACTCATCTTTCTTAACAGTGTCGAATTCAAGGCTGACGGTTTTTCCTTCTACCATTTCCCTGTTGGCTTCTAAGGCTTCTTCAAAAAAAGGTTGGGGTTCAGCGATAAATTTCCCGTCTTGGTAATAACCTTCCTCCGGGCAATCTATGCCGATGTAACGTATGGTTTCTCCGCCTTCTGTTACTATGGTATCGCCGTCGATAACTTCTTTAACTGAAACTTTTTGCTCTGCAAAAACAAAAAGAGGAACAGATAAACACAGAATAAAAAATAACAATTTAACCCTTCTCATCTTTCCCTCCTCTTTAATTAATAAATAATACTTGCAGAAACAAGTCTATCATATATATAATTATATTGCAAAGCACACCAACTTGAAAGAAAAAATGAGATATTTTGGATTATTCGCGTTATTCATGGCGGTCAATGCACTCGCTCTTTGCGGCTGTGCCACCGTGCCGGTAAGCCAGCGCAGACAGCTCTCTCTTATTCCTTCTCAGCAGCTTACCTCCTTAAGTAACCAGAGCTACGATAAGATAATAAGCGAATCCACCCTTTCTAAAGACCCCCAAAAAGTTGAGATGGTAGAGAGGGTAGGAAGAGGTATAGCTGCCGCCACCGAGGATTTTCTTAAAAATATCGGCAGAGAAGAGGAGCTGGCTAATTACGAATGGGAATTTGTGCTGATAGAGGATAATGAGCAGGCTAACGCGTTTTGTATGCCCGGGGGTAAAGTTGCCGTATATACGGGGATTCTTCCCTTTACCAAAGACGAAACAGGTCTTGCGGTAGTTTTAGCTCACGAGGCGGCCCACGCCATTGCCAACCACGGAGGTGAACGTTTAAGCCAGCTTTTACTTATTCAGCTCGGCCAGATAACACTGGCTTTAGCTTTAAGAGAAAAGCCCGAGGAAACCCAGCGCCTGGCCTATATAGCTTACGGGGTTACATCAACCGTAGGGGTTATACTTCCTTACAGCCGCACTCACGAAAGAGAGGCCGACAGAATCGGCCTGATAATTATGGCAAAAGCCGGTTATGACCCGCGGGAAGCTATTGCCTTCTGGGAGAGGATGAAGGAGCAGGAAAAAATAAGGCCCCCTGAATTTTTATCCACCCACCCTGTTCCCGAAAGCCGGATTGAAGATATAAAAAGAAATATCCCCGAGGCCATGCGGTATTATAAAAAGAACTAATTTTGATAGACAGGCAGAGATATCTTAAATTAATCACCGTAAGCATTAAAAATCAGTGTAATCACGCATAAGCTTGGTCAAGATTATGCGAGGAGGTGGAAAATGGATAAAACAAGGCCCCTGGGTGTAAAAATTCTTATAGTTTTATTTTCCCTTGAAGCTTTATCCCGTGCGGCGGCGTTACTGTTTTTTTTAACAAACACACCTTTTAGTTCTTGTACTTACTATGAGGCAGGAGCTTTGATAGGTATTCTTATCGTTCTGGTCTTATCCGTATCTATAGTTGCAGGCCTGTTTAAACTCAAGAGATGGTCTCTGAATTTGTGTATAGCAGGCTTGGTTTTAGAAGCCCTTGCTTTTTCTGCCGGTTTTGCCAGAGGTTTTAGTAAAGGCATCGGCTCTGAGGAGGTTCTTACAGGCATAATTTCCTTTTCTATAGTTTTTCTGCTGGCTCTGGTGGCGGTTTTTTTTATCGGCAGGTATCTGCATAGCCAGCGGATAAAAAGTAACTTTGATTAGGGCAGGGCCGGTATAAATGCCTTTACACTTCTTCTGAAATCTGATATAAATATTTTCCTTCAGAATTTGGACCACGTTTTTTAAGCTTATCTTTGGTGGGTGTAGCTCAGCTAGGCAGAGCACTTGGTTGTGGCCCAAGTGGCCGCCGGTTCAAATCCGGTCACCCACCCTTGTTTTTATTCAGAAAAACAAGGGTGTCCCGAAGTCGTTTGGGTAAATGTTCGAAGAAGATTTACCCGATATGCAGCGGCGAGGGGCTGTCTACCCGTACACCGTAAACCGTACCCCATTTTTAATGCCCGAGATCCTTCTTGACG
>WJKZ01000197.1 GCA_014728785.1 Candidatus Omnitrophota bacterium | reverse complement strand
GTTTACGAATTCGGTGATAAAAAATTTACTGTCAACATATGCGAAGATATATGGACTCAGGATTACCTAAATATTTTAAAAAATAAAAAAATGGACTTTATTGTGAACATTTCAGCCTCACCTTTTCATCTTGATAAGATAAAAGTACGTAACCGTATATTGAGTCAGGCTGCTTCTAGACTTAAGACCTTTGTTTTATACTGTAATCTTACCGGAGGCCAGGATGAGCTGGTTTTTGACGGGACCAGTTCTGTGTTTTCCCCCGAGGGGAATTTAATTTCCGTCGCCGGCCGTTTCAGGGAAGAGCTTCTAACCTTTAACCTGGGAAGAAGGAAAAAGTATTCCTCAAAGAAGATTAAAATGAGCCCGGAAGAAGAGGCTTTTCTTGCCCTTAAGAAAGGGTTAAGCGACTATGTTAAAAAGAATGGATTCAGTAGAGTAGTGGTGGGTGTTTCAGGTGGAATCGATTCGGCGGTAGTGCTCTCCATTGCAAAGATGTCTTTGGGCTCAAGTAACGTTTGCGCGTTAATAATGCCTTCCAGGTATACATCGCCGCAAACCCTAAGAGACGCCAAGCGTTTGTGTAAGAAACTTAAAGTAGACTACCACACCATCGAGATAGACTCGATTTTTGAAGAGTACCTTAAGCGTTTGAAGAAATATTTTCCCCGTGCCGGGAGCGACAAAACAGAGGAAAATATTCAGGCTAGGATAAGGGGCAATTTGCTTATGGCATTTTCGAATAAATTTGGATACTTGGTCCTTAATACCGGCAATAAGAGCGAATTGTCGTGCGGATACTGCACTTTATACGGAGATATGGTAGGAGGCTTCGGCTTGTTGAAGGATGTACCCAAGACATTAATTTATAAAATAGCCGGATATATAAACCGCATGAGAAAGTTAGGACTTATACCCACATCGATTATCAAACGCCAGCCTTCCGCTGAGCTTAATTTTAATCAGAAGGATACTGATAGCCTGCCGCCTTATGAGGTACTTGACCCGATATTAAAACTTTACATAGAAGAAGATTTGTCCCTTAATTCAATCGTGGAAAGAGGCTTTAACAGAGCAACTGTTAAGGAAGTAATACAGATGGTTGATTTTAATGAATATAAAAGAAGACAAGCGCCCATAGGCATTAAAATAACCCCTAAAGCTTTTGGCAAAGACAGACGCATGCCGATTACCAATGGTTTTTCCCGAGAATAAAGAAATTATAGCTTTTATAAGCCTGGGCAGCAATCTGGGGGACAGAGAAAAAAATCTCAGAACAGCACTGAGACACCTTGAAGAAAGAAAAAATATAAGGATAGAAAAAGTTTCTGCCTTGAAGACGACCAAGCCCTTCAAGGCCTGGGGGCCGGATTTTCTGAACGGTGTAGTAAAAATTGCTACGACCCTTTCCCCCGGAGAGTTGCTTGGAGTTTTACAGAGTATAGAAAATCTTATGGGTAGAAGGAGGAGTTTTAAAAATGAACCCCGGATTATAGATCTGGACATGCTTTTATACGGTGACCAGGTGCTGAACGAACCAGATTTGACTTTGCCGCATCCGGGTATACTTGAAAGAGATTTTATAAAGGATGCTTTGCTTGAACTGGAGCCGGCTTTAGCGGCAAAGAAACCATTCAGATAGTCACCGAAAAAGAAGCTGACTGGAGGGTAATTAAGTTTTATGATTGTTGCTACCAGTATCAAAAAGGCAAAGGTTGCTGTTCGAAAGGCCAGGGAACAGAAGAAAAAAATCGGTTTTATCCCCACAATGGGTGCTTTACACCAGGGCCATCTTCGCCTAATCAACGATGCCAGGAAATATTCCGATTTTATTGTAGTGAGTATTTTTATAAATCCTCTCCAGTTCGGCCCGGGCGAGGATTACGATAAATACAGACGCGACTACGAAAACGATGAAAAGACGTTGCGAAAAAATAAAACAGATTTACTTTTTTATCCTTCCCCGGAAGTTATGTATCCAAAAGGATTTTCCGTGTATGTAGAAGAGACAGAATTAAGCAGAGGCTTATGCGGCAAGTCACGGCCGGGCCATTTTAGAGGAGTATGCACTATCCTGGCAAAATTATTCAATATAATAGAGCCTGATACTGTGCATATGGGCCAGAAAGACTATCAACAGGCCTTAATCACAAAGCGGTTGGTAGAAGATTTGAATTTCCCCATAAGGGTCAGAATTTCTCCCTTAGTACGGGAAAAAGGCGGTTTAGCTTTGAGTTCCCGTAATGCCTACCT
>WJKZ01000196.1 GCA_014728785.1 Candidatus Omnitrophota bacterium | reverse complement strand
GGTTTATTCTGCATGCCCTGGAAGCAGGCGGTGCTATTGTCTTAGGCCCGGATTTTTTTGAAAATAATCTGACGTTTTATTTAACAGGCTTCGCATTTCTGATTATTTCCTTAACCGGTGGTTTCCTTCTTTCTGCTCGTCTGAGAAAGGCAAACCGCATTCAGAAAAAGGTATTTGACCTGGTTAAGCAAAGCCCTTCTCCGACATTTGCCATAAACAGCGAGTATAAGATAATTTACTGGAATTCGGCGATGAGAGGGCTCTGTGGTTTCGGTGAACAGGATATGGCCGGGATGAAAAATTACTGGAAACTTTTCTACACTAAGAAAAAACCTTTACCTGTGGATTTACTTATGCAGGAGAAAAATAAGAAAGAAGCAGAGAATCTGTTCGCGACGGTTAAAAGTTCCGGTTGCCAGGGTGAATGTCTGGTAGTAGAAGATTTTTGTCCTGTTCTCGGTGATAACGGCAGGTGGCTTTTGATGGGGGCTGTTGTTTTAAAGGATAAGCGGGGCAAGCCCGAATCAGCTGTGCAGATTCTCCAGGATATAAACGATTTTAAGGAAAAAGAGAGCGATTTACTTACCGAAATAAGACGTGATACCGATTACCTCAAAGGAGTTAAAGATGTATTTTTTGCCGTAGCCTCATCCGGCAAGATACTGAATTTTAACGAAGAAGCAGTGAAAATATCGGGTTATTCGCAGGAAGAGCTAAAAGAGCTTGATTTTTTTAAAGATTTAGTGAGTACTGGAGGTGAGGGTTATCCTGAAAAGTTAATAAAAGATTTTACCTCCGGTAGCAAGGAAGTTTTTGCTGAAGCGGAGATGAAAGATAAAGATAGAAACAACCACCTGTTTAGCTGGAAGATAACTTTTAGAAAAGACAGGGCGGGCAATTTTCAGGAATTTGTTTTTGCTGGAACCGAGATAAGCGTCTTGAGAGAAAAGGAAATCGAGAATAAAATACTCTTGGATTTTTTTGACAAGGCCCCCCACCCTTTTTTAAGGATTTCCAGGGATGGTGTGGTTATATATCACAACAAAGCCAGTCAATCTTGCCTTAAAGGATGGGGGTATCAGACAAGCCGGCCTCTTGATACTCCCTGGCGTGATATCATCGAGATAGTCCTGGATACCGGTAAGATAAGGAAAGAGGAGTTTAAATGCGGCGACAGCGTTCTTTCTCTGCTTTTCCACCCCTGTAGCGACGAATGTGTAAATGTTTACGGCATTGATGTAACCGGCATAAAGCACGCCCGCCAGACAATAGAGCAGCTCAGCCGTATTTCCGGCGAAGATTCCAACCTTGTTTTAAGAGTATCCGGTGAAGGAGAAATAATCTACGATAATAAAGCAGGTTTTTCCATACTCAGGGATTGGCATTACCGTGACGGCCCTTTGCTTATAGACTACTGGCACCAGTTTGTGCTGAAAGCTCTGGGTTCGGGAATGTCCCAGCAGTTAGAGGCTAAATTCGGTGATTCCTATTGCTCGTTTACTTTTACCCCTATTATTGATTCCAATTATGTAAATGTGTATTTGTTCGACATTACCGAGGCGAGGCTTGCAGCGGAGAAAAGCAGAAGTATGGCCGGGGAGGAAGATGCGGGAGAGAGCAGGAAAAAGAACAATATAAATGAGGTAGTTAAGGAAATCTATGAAAGAAGGCGGAGCGCTGCAAAGGAAAAGGATATAGATTTCGATATTGATTTGGATTCCGAAATCCCTGAAATAATTTTTGACCGGGAAAAAATAAACCAGGCCGTTGATAATTTATTGACTTATGCGTTCAATGCTACAGACAGGGGCCTGGTAAGGATTTCTACTTCCCTGGAAGGAGATAATATAGTCAGAGTTTCGGTGAAAGATTCGGGCCCCGGGATAAGAGAGGAGGATTTACCCGGTCTTTTCTATCTTTTTGAAGAAGAAGGTGTCAGTAAAAAAGATTCAGAAATAAGTGCGGGGCTGGCCATGGCAAAGTATATAGTCGAAAATCATAACGGCAAGATATGGGCTGAGTCCAAAATAGACAAAGGTACGGTTTTCCACTTCATTCTTCCCGTAAAGGAGCGGAGAAAGTTATCCGGCCAGGGTCCGACAGTTAAGGAGAAGAGAACTTAAAAAAGGATGGTTCTCTTTTAGTTCATAGTTCATGGTTCGCAGCTGACGGTTTATGGCTTATT
>WJKZ01000017.1 GCA_014728785.1 Candidatus Omnitrophota bacterium | reverse complement strand
ATCATTAGCTAACATATCCTCTTTATCTAAAGACCCTAGGCTTATTTCTTTACCAAGAAGCGGACTACGGGAATTATAATAATCGTCATAACCGCGGGGCCTAGTTGCTTTTAACAAAAGCGTAAGGTCGCTTATACGGTCCCCTATCCCCGAAACGTCCGGGCGTCGTTCATCTATAGCCATAATTTAACCTATTGAGTTGTAAATTAAAATTAACATAAGCATACATATACTTAAAAGAAGTAAAAAAAGGACTTCGAAATTAACGAAGTCTTTAATGGTTTTTTTGCGTTCTATATCATTTTCGGCCAACCATTGAATATATTTACTTCTTTCCTTAAACCCCTGTTGCTTTGCTTGCGCGTCTACCTGGTCCCAACTATACCGGGACCCTTCAAAGCTAATCGTGTGGGTATCAGGCATATAACAATAATTTATTATAATAATATAAAAGACTTACGACGGGTAAAACAAAAAAAGTTGGGGAAAAACCCCTATAAAATTATCATCGACCGCGAAGCATTAATAGCGCTGCTATTGCAATAGCCAATATAAATATTGTAATTGCAATCAATAGGAAATTAACCGCATTATCAAAACCGCCGGTAACGTTCCCCAAGCTTCTAGAAGCGTTATAATAACTTGCATTCCAAGAAGCGTTAGCTGTGTCGCTAGTTCCTGGGTAAGCCGTCGGGATAAACATATCGTAAATATTCCAAATGATATAACCCATTACCATAAGACCGGCGAAAGCTATACCGATAGAAATAACGACGCTCAGATCTACCGCAGCATATATGTGTTCTTTTAAACTTCGCATTTTTTTAAACCCCCATAAGGTTTAATTTTTACCGCGAAGCATTAATAGCGCTGCTATTGCAATAGCCAATATAAATATTGTAATTGCAATTAACAAAAAGTTTACTGCGTTATCAAAGCCGCTAGTAATGTTAGCTATACTATTAGCTGCATTACCGGTTGCGCCTAGTTGGTCGTTAAGTGTCCAAATGACATAAGCAATTACCATTAAACCGGCGAAAGCTATACCGACCATTAAAACGACAGTAAGATCTACTGCTGCGCGGATATTTTCTTTTAAGCTTCTTAACTTAAACATTTTTTCATATCCCCTTATTTATTCATTGGGCCTTATAGCCCCCTATTCAAAAGTATAAGTTCTTATCCTATTATATAAAAGATACCCGCTGAATTACGATTTAGTTATAGTTATTTATTAATTAGTTACCTTTAAATATATGTTAAGTTATATATTTATTTATGATAGAAGAAAAATGTAAATTTTGCGGTCATAAATGGATAAAAAGAATAAAAAACCCTGTTTCTTGTCCTAATTGTAATAGAAGGAACTATAAATGAATTATAATAAAGAAAATAAAGAATACAAAAAATATAGAAAACATATAAAAAACTTCCCTTGTAAAATTTGAATTTAGAATTAAATTATTAAAGTTAACTATTCAAATTTTCTAAAGTTTTTTTATAAAACTAAATTTTAAAAATTTTTCTTTAAACCTTACGGGTTTTTCTTGTATAATCGTATCGGGTAAAAGATTAATCCAATAACGATTTTTTTTATAACTTCGGGGGCTTACATCTATAAAATTTTTGTCTATAAGTTGCGGGCAACGCCGGCCTATTTCCCTATTAATATTTACATTGTGGGTAAAAGCCCGCCCGTTCTTCTGAAGTTGTTTAAAGATTTTTTCTATTTCTTGGGACCACGGCTTAACCGAAAGCATTTAATACCCCCCTTCTTCGTCTTCGTCTCCCTTGCGTTTTTTACGCCATAGAAGCGCTAAAAGCCCTATTAAACCCAAAAGGCCGACTAACGCATAGGAATTATTACTAACCGGATAAAAGCCCGCTGCGTCTTCGTATTCAGTTTTAAATGTAAGCGTTGCGTTCGTTTCCGTTTCCCCGTCGTTTACATTGATACGCCAATAATAATTAGTTGATCTACTAGAAGCCGTAAACATAAGCGCCGTTTGCGTCCCGTTGTTTATATTTGAAAAGTTTTCTAAAAGTGTGTTTGTAGTGTTTAGACTAGGCCCGTAATAAATACTTACGTTCATTTCTTCGCCTTCTATTTGGTTAAACGTTGCGTAAACGTTTGGTTGCGGTATTATGTTAACGCTATTGTTAGAAGGATAAATACCGCTAATAATAATATATGTTACCGGGGTGCTATTCGAATAGCCCACATTCCAATAATACGCAGATCTACTTTTATTTAAATAACTGTAATCAAAGGACCAATAAAAACCCTGGTTAAACGTGCTTGTATTCCCATAATCAAAGGACCAATAAAAACCCTGTTTGTTACTTGCAGTATTGCTATAATCAAAGTTCCAATAATATTCGTTGTTAAAACTACTTGTATTTGAATAATCAAAAGACCAATAATAAGCCTGGTTAAAACTACTTGTATTTGAATAATCAAAAGACCAATAATAAGCCGGCTTCCAACTATCACTAGGGGGTGTTATATCTTCGCCGTAGGTTTCAAACCAAGTGTCATATTGGCTGTAAGTCGTCCAGGTCGACCCACTATTAGAGCTATAGGCAAAAAGCCCGTCGCTGTAGTCGTTACCGCCAAAATTCCACTGTACGTAGTTACTACCTGTCGCTGTCCCACTAGGCGCACGGATAACAATATAATAAGTATTACCAGTTGTAACTGTAAGATCGGGATCGAAATTAAAAGTTTTTTCTGCGTAACTTGTACCAATATTAGATGTTGACATACTAACGCTTGCTAACGCTGACGCTTCGTCTGTATCGGGGTTGTCGAATATTTCAACATAAACAGAACCCGAAGGACTATTAGATTTTTTAAGATTAAGTATAACTTTATCCAGTGTGTTCATAGTTGGTATAAAACTTTGATAACCCCAACGCGACCCATAAATAGCGAAATCGTAATCAGTTCCATAACAATATTGATCTAACGTGCTAGCGTCATACCAAAAAAGACGCGTGCTTTTAGTCGCCCCAGCATTCAAAGAACCTGCATTTATAAAAAGTGTAACCGGTGCGTTATATTCCCCCTGTCGGCTTTTAACCTGTAAAAGATAATCTAGCGAACCATTCCAATTAAGATAAAGTTGTCTTTTAGTTATATTATCCCGGATAAAAAATATACTATTATTAATCTTGTTACTATTATCGTCGTGGCTATCGTGTAAATTCCAACTTATATTATACTCAGGGTCATAAGTCTGTGCAATAAAAAAATTGTTTTCATAAACATTATTAATTTTTATATTATTAAGTTCCCAGGCAAAACCAATATCAAAAGGAATATTTACGCCCAGGTTAGTAATAAAAGGGATAATTGTTAAATTATTATCAAAAGGTTTTAAATGATAACAAAGACCTAAACGAAAATCATAATCATTATAACTAAGGTCTTTATAAAGCGTCCAATTCATAAAACTATCTGTAACGCCTTCGAAATCCCGTTCAAAATTATTAAGATTATCAACCCTATAAAGAAGGTTCCAGGTATCGCCTGCATAATATCCTAACATAAGCGTATTATGCGCCCAATATTCATTATAATGATTTGTAAACTGAACGCCGTTAGACGCATTAAAATAATAACTATCGTAACTATTCCAGGCGTGTATAATAGTATCGTTTTCTAAAAACTCGTAACCTAAACTATTATTATTTGTAAAAGCTTCTTCGCCTAAACTATTATTAATTATATCTTGTAATAAAGTATCTGTGTCATAACTTCCTGTTTTACGGTTAAGAATAGGTATAACTAGGCAAGAACCTAAAAGGAAAGCAATAAGGGCCGCACCTAACGCTAGCCCAATATATCTAAAGTTTTTTTTCGGTTTTTTTTTAAAACTACCCTTTGCCGGCATATCATCGCAAAACCGGCGTATATCCTGAAGACTAGCCATAATACTCGAAATTCCAAAGAACGTCTTGAACCGTTTCCCCTCGATCTATTGTTTGATCTTCTACATAATAATGCACCCAAATATAAGAAGCGTCGTGCCCTATTTCTGCTTCGCTTGCAGCTTCACCCGATAAAGATAGATCTGTGCAATTAACATAAGCCCGGACGAGTGTTAAATCCCAATCGCCTGCAGTTGCGTTATAAGCGTGCGTTGTATTCCACCGGACCGCTATAACTAAATCGTGATCGGTATCGTAAGGAACATCAGTTCCTAAAGACGTGTCGTTAGTGTCGCCTGTTGCGTAATATTCCCCCGAGGTTAAATTATTCGCGGTGTAAGTCGTATCTTTAACAGCTACATACGCATTAATAACACCACTAGCGCCGGCCCCTGGGTCGTTATCCGCTAGTAACGTTAATTTTATCGGTTTATATTTTATTTCTTCGGTTTCGTATTCGGGCCCGAAGACTACGCCCGCGTTGTTAGACAATAGCATTACTGTAACCATAGCTACGAAAATACCGGATATAAAACTAGCCCCTATTATTTTTTTTATTGCTTTCCTTTTCATTTTCTTTTACCTACCTATATTTAGTTTTTAAATCAAGTTCGCCTTTTTGTTTAAGCGCGTGCTTCCAACTCTTAAAACCCGCTACCATAAACAAAATAACAAAGATAAAGAATAATAAGACAAATATATAACTGTAAGGGTCCCCATAATTATATGTATAAAAAATTTGGCTTTCCGTTGTCCCGTTGCTTGCATTATATCCAACGGTCATAAAATCGACTTTCCAAAGACCATAAGCGCAAAGAACGCTAAAAATCATTCCAAGCGTAACAAAAGCCAGGCTTAAATATGGGTTGTCCTCAAGTGTATAAATCGTTAGAATAAACATTAATATAGTTAGAATTATGAAAAGTATTAACAGATCAAATAACATTTTTTAGCTATACCCCCTTCGCCTTATTATAAACAATAGAAGCAACCCGGTAAAGGCTAAACTTACTATAATGTATAAAAGTGTTACCCAGGGGCCAACGCCTGTTAAAGCGCTTCCAAATATTGCAAAGATAATAAGAATTGCAGCAATAGCCGCCGTTGCGCTTCGCTGTTTAATATAAACATATCCTATAAGAGTGCTAAACACTATAGGCCAAAACAAAAAGCCTAAAGCTGTGGTATATCCTTGTAAAGACCATTCTATAAAGTTTTCCCGGACGTTAGTAAAATTTGTAAAGTTAGTTACTAGAAAATTCCACATATTAATAAACGTCCCCCTTATTTGTAAATATTTCTGCAATACCTATAACTGTAATTATTCCAATCGCCATAATAATAGCTGAATAAATAAGGTCGCCTTGCCAACCCCAATATTGCCCCATTTGTGTAAAAGGTGCCGAAAGTCCGGCCCAAAGACCCGCGATAATACTAATTATCATTCCCGCGCCTAAAAATTGCCCTGTCGGTATACTACCTTTAAGAAGCGCGCCTATACCTACAACGCCGATAAAAATACCGCCACTTGTTATAAGTATCGTTTCGAAAGTCCCTTCTTGTAAATTTGAATATTTATTATAATCTGCGTCGCTAGTTAAATTCTTAGCCCCTAAAGGCGTTTCGTCTTCAATATCAAAATACCCACCAAAGATAATTAAAGACACATTAAAGAATATTAAACCTAAAATAATAACTACAATCAAGCGCATTTAAACGTATTCCCCCCCGGATCCTTTGGCCCAATACCAAACAACCCCCGCTATAACGAATATTGGAATAAGCGCAATCATAGCCGCGGGGAATGTATCCGTAAACCAAAGGCTAAAAATACCCTGGGTTAACGCAATCATAAGACCGCACCCTATAAGCGCTAGTCCGGTATCATAAGGACCAAGTAAAACCAAAAAGCCAAAACTAATAATAAAAGTAAGTATCAAGTGCCAACCAATATTAACACCGTTAACAACCATTGGCCCGATAAGATCTGTTACTCGGTCGTCAAAGTCGAATTTATCCCGGCTACTATAAAGAATATGTATAGCAAATTCTATAAAATCTAAAGGGCTTGCGTCGTAAAATTCAACAGTTGAATTAAAATAGATTTTAATGTAATGGTCGCGGCTTGTATTAATATTACCTACCATATAACTAAAATCGTTGCTTGTATTATGGGAATGATTTTTTAAAGTTGTTACCCCTTGATACATTTCATAAATATAAATATCTGTGTCAATCATAGTATTATTACTATCAATAAAAGTTATTGTAATATTACCGGCTTGCATATATACCCCGGACATTTCAGCGGTAAACGTTACTTGATCTGCAAAAGAAAAATATTCGGTGCTTGTATAGTCTTCTGGATAAATTCTAAAAGTATAGCTGTCTATTGCGTCCGTGGTTGTAATATCGCTTACTTCGTTAACATAACCGGTTTTTGTAATACCTACTTTATAATATTCGTCATTTTTAAGATAAAGAAACGCTTGGCCGTTAGCGTCAGTTTTTAAAACGCTTATCGGTTCAAAGCCGATGCTTTCATTAAAATATTTACTAACCGTAACCGTTGCCGCTTCAATAGGCGGATTAGTATTAAAATAAGTCTGCGGTCCCGCTACATTAACGGCTTTTAATTCTGTCCCCGTTTCAACGGCCGGTAAAAAAGCATTAATGATATAATACCCGCCTTCGACACCGGATAAATAATAAAACCTGTCATAATACCCGGTTGCGCTAATCTGAATAGAAATATCCCCGGTCGGTATTTCAGTAGCATTTACAAAATGCGGGTTAGTTATCCCGCTTTCGTTATAAACTTCGCTTCCGTCTTCATTACTGATAAAAACGTCAAAAGTTAAACCCGCTGTTGTATTTGTTGTATTTTCGTCAAAACAATTAATAATAAGTACGCCTACTTCTATTTCGTTGTAAGTGCTGCTAAACTCGTAATAATTAGGGCTTGCCCAATCTGCATAAGACCAAATACTATAATAAGAAATAACCCCGCTTGCTATATCGTCTTCGATATAATAATTTAAACTTCCATTATAAATAATGGTTCCGTCGGTTATGCTTGTAGGAATATTGTTATTGTTTTTTACTAAAACGCTATTGTTTGCACCTGTGCCTTTGGTCCAACTTATATTTACGGTGCTTGAATTTATAGCTGTAAACGCTGCATTTGTTGGCGCTACGGGTTCAGTTAAAGCGCTAATAGTTGTATAATTCCCGCTATAAATATTATTTTCATTACTATAAGACCACGCCCTATAATAATAAAGTTGTCCCGGTGTTAAACCTGTATCGGTGTAACTTGTCCCGGTGCCGTTATAAACTTCCGTCCCGCTTTCCCGTGCCCAATCGCTAACGGTATTTCGTTCGATATAAGTATTATTAGAATTAGTATCAGCGTCCCACGTAATACTTATTTTTGTATCGTTAACCGCGGTCGCTGTGTCTAATTCAGGATAACCTAAATAATAAACTTTTATTCTAACTTCAAAGCACAAAACAGAAGACCCCCTATTATAAGCGTGTAACCAAACGTTAAGGTCTTCTAATTCGCTACGTGTCCACGGTGTCGAATGGTTCGCTTGATTGTTTGTAATATTCCAATAATACCACCCCCCCGTGTCTTCGTGTGCGTCTTTTATAATTACTACTTCGGACCAAGTCCCGTTATCGGTATTAGGTTCGCCGAAGTTAGGAAGCATTCTATAACTATCTGTATGCCAGATATTTTCTTCTCCCCATTTGGACCAAAGCATTACTTGGCTTATTTCTTTATCATTATCTAAACTTGTTGCGTTATTCCCATCTAAAAACTGTAAATAAGTATTACCCATTGCAGAATAACCATAATCTAAAGAATTACCGTTAGTAATTTTTTCCGGGTTAGAAAAAGTCATAAGGCTACCATTATATTGCTCGAAGTCGAACCATTCCGTTACGCCATCTTGCGCTCTTGCTGTATTAGCTTGTAACATATTAAAAGCAACAACAATAATAAAAGCAAAACAAAGAACCAACCAAATTTTTTTTAACACTTAATAAGGCCCCCTAAAATATTCTTCGGGTTCGTCTGCCATAGCGTCGTAAATAAAAAGGACAATCCCCATAATAAGGCAAAAAATCCCAATAAGAATAAATGCAATTTCTATATTGTCTAACTCGTCGGCAAAACTTGGGTTTAACTCGTCTTCGTGCGGTTCGAAAGCGTCCGATACCGTCCCGATAAGCATACTTCCGAAAACTATACCAATAAAAATAAGAAAACTTGTAAGAAGAAATATTAAACTAGCAATAGGAAAACGCGTTATATCACTTCCCTTTTAAGTGCATTCTTTAAAACTGCTAAACTACAAACAACTGTTATAATTAAAGGAATAGCATACATAATTGTAAGTGTCGCAGTTTTAAACGTTCCCAGGTCGTCGGGTATAAGCGGCCCTAAATTTGGTATTGCAAACTCTAAAAATAGAAGTGTATAAAGTGCGCCTAAAGATATAATTGTCATTAAATAAATAGCGATAATGCTAACGTTTGCTTCGTTATTATTTTTAAGATCTACCATAAACCCCAATTGTCGACCGGGTCAATACTCATAAGCCCCGGACTACTTCTTTTTTTACTACCTTTCTTTTTACCTTTTTTACTACTCTTTCTTTTTGGCCTAGGTGCCGGTTCCATTCCGCTATCAAAAAGCGCGCCAATAGGGTTATAATTCCCCCTAGCGGTGTAACGCATAGACGTAACACTTTGGCGACCCCGCCTTGCAGCTTGTCTTTTAATTTCACTACGACGGGCTTTAACAAAAGCTTTTTTTCTTATTTTGTCTTCAGCTTCGCGCCTTTGTCTGTTTTCTGTGGCGCGTGCTTGCATTACTTTACGGACACCGCCCCAAAAACCAGGCTTCTTTTTCTTCGCTAGCCTATTGTTCATTTGGTTTATATTTTCAACATCTTTTTTACTTATTCCCATAAAATCCCCCACAGGTCCTTTTTAATTTTTTTAAGTTTTTTACGTCCTTTAACTATAAAAACAGGTCTTCTTTTAATATATGGATTTTCCATTCTTGGCATTGGAACCGGTCTAACCCTTGGTTCGCGATTAACTGGCGGTATAGGGCTTCTTTCAATATTTCTTATATCTGGTCTTCTTTTAATAATTAATACCCCCTTTAAAAAGGTCTTCAAGTTTTGGAACCTTAACACGCCGGTAACGATAACCCCGGCCTAAAATGTTAACCTTTGGAAGCTTACCTTTTTTAAACAATCCGCTTAATGCGTCTTCAGGCGGAAAAACAAAAGGCGTTTTTGGTTTCCCAACTTCTTTAAAATAATCGTCAAAGTCTTGATCTTTAAACTTATAATCATAATCATAAACATTTTTTGGAATGGTCGAAGTTAAACTAACCGTTTTAAAAATTTGGTCTTGTTTTAAAAATTGATCTTGCTTTAAACCCTGGGCTTGAATATTAGAAACATTTTGCATATTTTTATTAATCATATTTAAACCCGATTTGTTTAAGCTTGCCAGATTTACGCGGCTACCTGGAATAAGTCCTATTCCCATTTTATTAAGACTAATAAAACCGGTTCCGGTTTTACTTTGGCTTCTAACGTCCTTAATAGTTTTATCCCAATAACCCGAAGCCGTCCCCGTTCCTTCTTCTAAAAAGTTTAAGAAACCAATACTAACCGCGCCGCTTGCAATTGCATAACCGCCAGGCATTCGAACGCCACCGCGTCCAATAGTCGGCGCATAACTAACAGATCTTAAAGGCGGGCGATACCATTCATATTTAGTAATATCCCCAATTCCTTTATAACTTGAAGAAACCCTAACGCTTTTATTAATCGCCTGGGTTATCTGTTGGCTTCCCGGTGTTTTACCCCCGCCTTTTACAACGGGTTTAAACTTCCAGGGTGTAACGCTTGTTTGTCGGACCTGTTCAAAACCCCAAACTTCGCCCATATCTTTAGACTTTGGAAGCCCACCCTTTGCAAAGTCTGGGTAAGGCTCTGTATATTTTGTTTTAAGATTAGTAACTTTACCTTTATAAAACTTTAAAGGGTCGGAATATTCAGGCGTCCTTAATTCAAAGCCTGGGCGTTCCGAAAGTTCGACAACTTTACTTTTATACTCTATTGGCTTTGTATAATCCGTTTCTAATTTGATAACTTGTTTTGTCTTTGGGTCAAATAAATAATTATTAACCTTTACCATTGAAGGCCGGCGGGGGTAATATTCCCTAATAAAACCGGTGTCCTTATATCCTTCTGCGGCTAGTGTCCCCCTGTAATAATCCCAACTCGTTTCGTAACCGCCCCACTTTGCCGGCGCACGTTGGGACATAAACAGATCTTGCGACCCGTAAGGCTTACGCCCGGCTATAAGTATATCACTTCTTTTATTAGAAGAAGGCGCATATTTTTGTATATAATAACTAGCTGAAGGTTCTTTAAAATTAAGATTTTGAAGGAAGCTTTTAACCCTATAACCTACCGGGGCTTTAGTTCCTTCTAAAGAATGAAAAGGATAATCCCGGACGCTTTGCGCCATAATCCTTTGTTCGTAACCAATTGATCTAAAATTTTTAACGGCTTGTATTTGTTTATCAAGTGCGGGGAATTTTTTAATAGAAGCATTAAATTTATTAGA
Source organism: Candidatus Omnitrophota bacterium (assembly GCA_014728785.1). Lineage (GTDB taxonomy): Bacteria > Omnitrophota > Gorgyraeia > Duberdicusellales > 4484-171 > WJKZ01. The sequence continues at coordinate 3,509 of WJKZ01000017.1, read as the reverse complement.
CGCGTTTTGTCCAAACTGTTTAAACGCTGCTTGTGTTTGCGGGTTGCTTGCCCATTCGGCACCGGCCCCCGCGCTTAAAACTGACATTCCTATAGCTAACGTTTTCGTTCCTGTTGTCCCTTCTGGAAGTTTCCCGGCCTGTTCAAGCGCTGCGGAATATCCAATATCGGCACCAACTACGCCGGCCATTGTCCCACCGGTAACAATAGGCGCATAAGTTGCAAAGCCTGTTAAAGCCGCCCCTGTTGTCGTTCCCGCTGCACCGGCCCCGGCCGCACCTACGGCGCCAAAGCCCGCAGTAAAACCGGCACCAATTGCAAAAGGATATACAATATACTTCATTGGGTCCGCTAAAATAACGTCTTCAATTACATAACTTTTATATTGCTCGTTATAAAGCTTCTTTTGCATAGTATAAGATTTATCGCTAATTTGTTTAAACCCTTCGCCTTTAGTTAGTTGGTCCCACCACATAGCCGGATTAGCAAAACCCGCTAATATTACTTCGCTAAATCCTTTTGCCATTTGGTCGACACTTGGCAAAGAATAACCCGACTTAACGCCGCCCGTTGGCGATACGCTAATAGCCATTGGTATAGGTGTCGAAGTTATCGTTTCCCCCCGTCCTAAATATTCCATTTGTTTACGTTGCCAATCTACGGTATCAATATCTATATAATACTCGCCGCTTTCTTTTTGTTTAAGACGCGCGGCGGGTTCGTCTTTTTGAATTTCCCCTATAGTTTTACCATAACCATAGCGGGACATATAAGCATAAGAAGTTTTAAGATCTGTTTGTAATGCTGCGCTAGCCTGTTCTTCTGTTTTAATCCCTAACATTACTTCATAAGAATATTTAATATATTCATCTGTTCCTATAGTGCTTTCAATTTCTGGCGGAATAGTTCCTAACAATTGCTCTTTTATATCTGGCGGAATGCGTCCGGTCTTTTGATATTCGGCCCTTTGCTCTTTTTTATATTCGTCTATAAGTTCGCTAGTTGTAGGACTTGCTAAAACTTTTTCTTCGTATTCGCTTGTAAGTATTCCTTTGCTTTTATTTACTACGTTTGGGTTAGTCTGCGGGTAAATTTGGACAACTTGCCCGCCGTGCTTTTCTGGAATGTTTGTTATAGTGTCTTCTAAATTATAAGTAATAACATATTTAATATTACCTTCATACCCGCGCCATTTAACACGGTAAGTTTTGCCTTCGCTTTCGTCTAAAAACTTTTCCCAAGCCTTTTGGTTTTCTTCTTGCTGTTTAATTTCTTCAGCGGTTAAAGACGTTTCGACCGGGTCCGTATCTATCTTTTTAGTTACTGTTGTTTTTTCTTCAGGCGGTTTATAAGTCGGCCCTGGAATAATTCCAATCTTAGTAAGATTTTTTACTATAGGGTCACTTTGTAATATTTTAGCCATTTCTTCAGGCGGCGGGGTTTCCTTTTTAAAAGGCGGCCCTGTTGTTTGTGGTTGCGTTGTCGTCGGTGTAACTGCAGATCTAGAAATATTAGCCGCGGGGTCGTCGTCGTCCCCCCCGGTTGGCCCGGTTGGTTCCTTTACCGTTGTTTTTCCTGGTATAATTCCAATCTTAGTAAGATTTTTTACTATAGGGTCGCTTTGAAAAGCTTGTTTAACTTCTTCAGGGCTTGGCGTCGGTGCTTTATACGGCGGCTTTGTAGACGTCGTTTTAGGCGCCGGACTAGAAGAAGACTTTTTAGGCGCCGGACTAGAAGAATCTTTAGGCTTTGAAGTTGTCGCGGCCTTTGCCCCGGCCGAAGCCGAAGCGGCCGCAGTTTTGGCAACTGAAGAAGAAGACTTTTTAGAAGTTGAAGAAGTTTTTTTAATTAGCTTTGCTAAAGCCGGGTTGGCCTTTTTAATTAAACTATAAGACTTGCTACTAACCGCCAACTATAGCCCCCCCTATAAATATGTTTGTAAAAACCCGATTAAGCCATGATTTTAATTTGTTAGAACGCAAACAATCGGGTTTAAAGAATGTTTTATAAACTATTTATAATTTGTTATTAGCTAAAACATTCCAATAAAAACACCTTCAATATAAAAAACCATAAACAAAAAAACAAATAAAAAAAACCAAAGTAATTTAGATTTACTTAATAAAATTTTATCCTTAAAAAAAATACATAAACATGTAAAACCTAACATAAAATAAAGAACCGGGCTACTTAACTGTTCGACCATAAGCGGGTGCTGTTCTATAAGAATACAATAAAACGTAAGCATTGAACCAGTTATAATAAAAACAAAACTAAAAAAAAGAAAAAAAAGATTATTTGTTTTTTTCCCTTTCATACTTACGCCTTGCATATTCTTCTTTCATAACTTGTATAGGCCCCTTACGCGTTGCTAGACCTTCAACTATAGCCTTCCTGGCGCTAGGTTTCATATTAGCCAACTTTTCAGATTTACGTTTAAGTCTTTCTTCTTTATCCTTTTGCAGCTGACTTTTACCTTTTTGTATTTCAACCTGACGACGTATAGCCCAGGCTTTAAACTTTTTAGATAAACCCATTACTTAAACACCCCTGGAAGTTGTTTAAAATTTTCGGCGTAACTTTCAGATCTTAAACGTTTACGATAATTAAATAATTTACGCCAGATCTTCTTTTTAGCAATAAAGCCAACAATTACCAATAACGCATAAATACCAACTATCATAAAAACCCATTTAGCAACCGGTGCCAGGGCTTCGCTATTTTCCGCTGCGGTTGTCACGCCATAATATAAAAGCATTACCGGACCAACAATTAAAACAACAGTAAGCCCGCCGTAAGCTGCATAATTAAGCGTCTTACCAATAGATCTTAAAATCTTTATCAACCGGGTAAAACGTTTAAAGCGTTCAAAGCTACTAGATATATATGTAAGTATTAGAAGCATAGCGGCGGCAAGTCCAACGGCTAAAACAACGCCTAAAAGATTTACGCCCGTATCAAAACCGCTAATACTTGCAGTTGCATTATTTGGTGCGAAAACGGCTTCTTTAATTTCTATAATTATTTCGTTCATTTTTTCCACCTTTCCAAAAAATTAAACCAATCGCATAAATATTAAATAACCAACTACCTAATAAAGCTATCAAGCCTATAAGAATTAAACTTAAAACAAAATAACGATTGTCCATAACTAACGATTTATTATTTTTTATATTTATCACCCATCTTCAAGGTTTTTATCATATTTCGCCATATCTTCTTTAATTAATTGAATGTGTAGTTCAGTATAAGTGCAATTTCTTTTAAGACATTCTTTCATAATTTCTGGCATAGTAAGCATACCTTCTTTATCACAAAGCATCCCATCTAACAAATTCAATTTAACACATTCCTCATATAACTGTTCTCTGCTCATTAGCTCAATATCAATATTGTATTTCAATCCTTTTTTAATAGCACCTATCGTATTATTCTTATAAAATAACGTAATCATCGGAGAATGATTTTTATCACGATATGCCTCACCATAAACCAACCTAGCATTAATTT
>WJKZ01000195.1 GCA_014728785.1 Candidatus Omnitrophota bacterium | reverse complement strand
TCTTCGCCCATTACTACGTAATCAACAAAAGGATATTTATTTAAAGTATATTCAGGCATAGAAGAAAACCATAAACCCCCGAAAATTATTTTTGTAGAGGGGAGAGTTTTCTTTATCTCTTCTGCGGATTTAAGGAAATAATGCAGTATTGCAAAACCTCCGTAAGAATGGAGCATATCTCCTATAACTACAATATCGGGAGATTTCTCCTTAATTCTGCTTATCATCGCATCAGCCTCTATCTGGTAAGCCCTGCAGTCAAGGACCTCTAAATCCTTAAATCCTTTTTCCCGAATGAACGCTGCCCATTGAGCATATAACTGGTTAGGACCCAGATGTTCTCCGTGGGTAGCCCAGGCTCCGAGTTTAGGGGTAACAAACAGTATCTTCATCCTTCCTCCTGGTTAATTTTTATAACAAGCCAATAACCTTTTAATACCTTTTTACAAACTAACTCTATTTGTTACTTTTGGGGATGTTCCTGCTTAAACGGTATAACCGGCTTTGTCCAGGGCGTCTGCTGATTTATCACCGCAAGCTCAATGGGGCAAACATTTGCAGGCTGCCTCAACGCAAACACTACAGTATCAGCTACGGCCCGGGGCTGGATAAGACGTTCCTCCGATATATTCTTTAATTTACCGGTCAAAGGTGTACTGGTAACCCCGGGAAATATAGAAGTAACTTTTATCCCGAAATCCCTCATTTCCCAAAAAAGGCCTTTTGCAAAAGCCCTTAATGCTACCTTTAGTGAGGTGTAAACTATAAAATTTCTGGGAGGGGGGTCGACCATAACAGAACCCGATGTTATATTTATAATATGTCCGAATTTGTTCTGTTTCATAATGGGTACAACCATCCGTGTTAATGCTACGTAGCTGTAATAATTGGTCCAGATCATTTTTTCGATATCTTCGATGGGCTGATTCCAGAAAGGGTGCTGGCTGGAAACCCCGGCTCCGTTAATTAAAATGTCTATACCGGAGAAGACCCCGGAGGTTTTGCTTATTAGATTTTTGAGATTATCTTTTTTGGTAACATCGCAGGTGATTGTTAATATTTCGGTTTTGCCGCCGAATTCATTTTTTAATTCCTGGAGCTTCTCCTGTCTGCGTCCGGCCAAAACCAGCTTTATCTTCTCTCCCGCTAATGCTTTAACTATATCCTTTCCTATCCCCCCGGTAGAACCTGTCACCACAGCAACTTTGCCTTCCAGATTACACATCATATCCTCCTCTGCAATAATAAATTACTTTTTTGATTGCTTTTTTTAATATACGCCCCCCGCCTCCTGGGTCCTTATCTTCAGATGTTTTTTTATCAAAAAAGAAATAAGGAAAAGGGCTATTCCCACAATAAATAAATGCCTGAAAAAACCCAGGCCGGCTATAGATTTTCCGCCAAAATAAGTGCCTAACCCCCCTGAGACAAATCTTAAAGAACTATTAAGGCTTGAAGCATCTCTTAAAAATTTATCCGGAAGCCCGGCTAAAAACGAAGATAAACCTACATGATTAAAAGCCCATCCGCCTCCCCAGAATACAATAAGGAAGAATATCCCCGCAGGAGTATTCAGGAAAAAGGAGATGAAAATAAAAATGACCATGCTTATCAATCCAAGCGAGGCAATGGTATCCGAGCCGAAACGTGAAGAAAGGAAACCTCCTATGCTTTCTGAAAAAATTGCAGCTAATGCAGATACGGTAAGGGCAGAGCTTATAAAAAACTGGCTAAATTGATATTTTTCGGATAAATACACTCCCAGCCACTGCTGAGTACTGTGATAAAGAAAACTCAATACAAAAATAAAGGAAAAGAGTTTAAGCACCCCTCTGTCTTTGAACGTAGAAAGGTAACTTATCTTGAACTTTCCCCTGTAGTCAAGGTCTTTTATCAATAAAAAACCGCTAACGGCGGCCAGGAAACTTAACAGCGCAGGAATCCCGTAAATTAGCCGCCAGGGCAGGATCCCGCTAAGAAAAACTCCGGCTAATCCTGAGCTGAACCCCACAGAAAAAAATATACCCACGTATTTAGGCTTCTCCTTACCTCCGTATTCCTTTCCTATAGTAATAAGACTTAAAGGCACAAGGGAAGAGCCGAATACCCCCATGCTCAGTCTGCCCAAAAAGGCAAAGGCCAGACTGGTGGAAGAAGCTACCAGTAAACTGGAAAAAGAAAAAACAGTTAAACAGAAAATAAGAATTTTTTTGACGGATATTTTTCTGCTCAAAGGTGCCCATACAAGAGCACACAGACCGTAGGGAAGCATATAAAACCATACAAGCTTACCTGCCACAATAGGAGATTCCCTAAAATACGCCGCCAGTGTAGGAATTAAGGCTGCAGTGGCCTGGACGCTGAAGGATAAAATAAAAACCAGACCACATAAGAAAATGAAAGTCTTTTTACTGCTTTTGTCCATATCGCTTAAAAAATCTTCATCCGGCTTCGATAATTTCCTTGAATCTTATTAAATTCTGACTGGAATGTTTATTGATGGCTTCCTCTGCCTGCTTGTCGTCAAACTTAGCATTCTTATCCATCTTAAAATCCTGAATCCACGTCATCTCAATACCTCCGCTGGTTTCTCTATATAGCCATATAATTTTCATGTATTCGAAGGGAAACATCGGTTCCATCCGGCAGGCATAAGCGAACTTATCCTCTTTAAAAAGAAGACGGTAAGATGTCCAACTATTGCCGTTCTGGTGCGTCAACCTAAAAATAATTTTATTCCCGGTCTTTTCTATAACTTCGGAATTCGTATACTCATTAAAAAATTCCTTCCAGCGGTTTATGTCATTACTTTTATCAAAGACATTCTCGTAAGAAGAGTTAATAACTATAGAATTTACAGTATGTGCCATAAAACCTCCTTTTTCAGCTTATTGTAAAACTAAAATAGTTTTCTTCTCCGGATTTTAATCCTCGACTAACCCTACCACTCTCGCCCAAGCCGCCCCGGTACATCTTATTTTTACGGGAAAACAGATAACTTTAAACCCGTAAGCCGGGAGCTCTTCTAAATTAGCAAGTCTTTCAATGTGGATGAATTCTCTTTCTCTGCCATGAAAATGAGCGGGCCACAAAAACCCGGGCTCTTCTCTTTCCAGAAAATCTCTCATCATAAGTTTATAAGGCCTGTCTATACCCATAGTATCTACACCGAATACTTTTACCCCTTTATCCAGCAAGTAATCAATAGCCGTTACCTCGAGGCCGGGATAATCGGAGAAGTAACTCTTTTTTCCGAATAATTTATCGCATCCTGTATGAAACAAAACTATATCCAGAGGCTTGAGAATGTAATTAATCTTCTCTAAAGATTCCTTTACATCTGTATCTGTTATTGAATCTTCGCCTTTTTTATGAGTCAAATCAAGCTTAACTCCATCCTGATAACATAAATGAAGAGGTATTTCTTCAGCGGCTCTGGAAGGCCGGCCTTCAGATACACTGCCGTAATGGTAAGAGTAGTCCAGGTGCGTCCCGCTATGAACGGATGAGTAAACCATTTCAAGAGATAAGAACTCCCCGCCGGGCAACTGTTCTTTTTTGATTATCCGTTCTCCTTCTTTAAATCTGTTTTGACCTTCCGGGGTCCTGGACATTATTACCTTGTTTATTTTCTCAACCCCCTCCTTATGCGAAGTACGCTCAATACGTAAAGGGTGTACTTCATATGCCTTATCATCTATAGGTAGACTTAAGTCAACTATGCGCATACCTCTCCTCAAGATAATTTCTTCTTTCCCACTACTTCGACAATATCCCGGGGAGTGGAGAATTTCGTTACCTCATTAGTCTCAATCTTTATGCCGAAATGTTTATTCAAAGAAACTACCACTTCCACCATTTCTGTAGAATCAACTCCTATGGAATCATAGAGCTTCTCGTCTTCTTTTATCTCCTCAGGCTCTACATCCAGCGTCTTACAAATAACCCCGATGACTTCTTCATTTAAGCTCATATCCCTACCTCCCTTTTCATAGCTAACTATTCTCTACCGCCAAAACAACATTTATACCGCCCCTGCCCCGGGCCATAATCAAAGATTTATCTATATTGCGGCTAAGGCAAGTATTGGGGGTGCAATTTAAATCCGCATAAGGATCTCTGCCTTCATAGTTAATCGTCGGCAGGACGGTAGAATTTTTCATTGAAAGAATCGTAAGTATTAAATCCAGAGAAGTCTGGGCTCCCAGGAGATTTCCGAACATGCTCTTAGGCGCACTTAATGAGATATCCTTCATTCTTCCTCCGAAAACTTTTTTCAAGGCCTTCGCTTCAAGATAATCACCCATAACCGTTGCTTCCCCGTCTAAACAGATATAATCTATATTTTCTTTGCGCCATGACGCATCCTCCAGACAGCTCTCTATAGCGTACTCTAGGCTGGCGGTATCCGGACTATAGCGGGAGTAATGGTAACCGTCGCAGGAAAAACCCACTCCTCGTATAAAACCATAAATATCTGCCCCTCTCTTTTCTGCGTGTGATTCCTTTTCCATAACCACTATGCCTGAGCCTTCTCCCACAACAAATCCGTCCCGGTATAAATCATAGGGTCTGTAAGCACCTCTGGGGTTAAGGTTATTTTTTGATAAGCCGCCGCGGGTATTTACACACAAAAGCGCATAAGGAGTGACGGGGGCCTCCATCCCCCCGGCCAAAACAAAATCGTTCTTGTTCTCTTTTAAGGTTTTGGAACCGTACCATATCGCCAGAGCAGAAGAAGCTTTATCGGCAACTACTGTTTTACTATACCCTTGAAACCCGTAATATATAGTAATCTGACCCTGGGGAGCAGCGGGAAACCAGGCAGAAGCCATATAAGGAGATATGCCTTCTCTTCCTTCTAAATACATATCTCTTAATTCAGTCTCGGCAAACAACCACCCTCCCAAAGCATTGCCCATAAAAACACCGACTCTTTTTTTATCAACCTCATCCAGCTCCAAAGAGGCATCAGCTAAAGCTTGCTGGCTGCAGACAAGGGCCATATGGGAAAAAACATCTATTTTTTTAATCAGCCTGCCGGAAAGATGGGTATAGCAGTCAAGATCATGGACCTGGCCGGCTATCCTGGAAGGATATAAAGAGGTGTCAAACCTTGAAATTTCATCTATATAAGACTCGGCTCTTTTAAGATTAGCCCAGAAAGTCTCTTTCTTAAGACCACAGGGAGAAACTACTCCCAGGCCGGTTATGGCAATTCTTTCCTTCATTAATTACCTCCACATAAATTATTTGAAGTCAGCTACTCCATTTTTTAAAAATAATCGAGGAATGTATCCCGGAGAAACCGCTGCTGGTTTTTAAAATATAATCCGGCATTGATTCTCTTTTTTTGTTAGGTATGTAATCCAGGTCACACTTTGGATCTGGTTCTTCCTGATTTATGGTGGGGGGCAAATACCCCTTTTCAAAAACCATGCAACAGAGAACGCTTTCAACCGCATTTGCTGCTGCCAGAGGATGGCCAATCATAGATTTTATTGAGCTTATGGGTATCTTATAAGCGTAATCTGCAAATACTTTTTTATAAGCGTCCGTCTCAAACGCATCGTTTTGACGGGTTGAGGAACCATGAGCATTTATGTATCCGATTTCCTCTTTTTTTATAGCCGCATCTCTTATAGCTTCTTCCATACAACGGGCCATGGGCTCACCATCGGCGGGTAAATCTGTCATATGGTAAGCATTACAACTTGTCCCGTAGCCTATGACTTCTGCATAAATATGAGCACCTCTTCTTTTTGCATGCTCAAGCTCCTCCATTATCAGTATTCCGGCGGCCTCGGAAATCACAAAACCGTTTCTTTTGTTGTCAAAAGGGCGGCTGGCCCTGTGCGGCTCTTCGTTATTTTTGGCTAAAACATTCACTACGTCAAAAGCTCCAAAAGTAATCGGGGTGATAGGGGCCTCGCTTGCTCCGGCAATGATAATGTCCTGCCTTGCGTCTCTTATAAGTTCGTAGGCAAATCCTAACGAATCCGTGCCCGCGGTACAACCGGTAGAAATAGTACAATTCATTCCGCCGGTTTTGTAAATGGCGGCGATTTCTGCGCTGGGCGTGTTAAACATAGCCGCATCATAAAGGTAAGGCCTGCTTTTGCGAAAATCTATGGGGTGCTTACCCCAGTCGGTAACAAATAAAAATTCTTCCTCCATAAAACGCGTACCGCATATAGCATTGGCCAATATAACCCCGACTCTTCTGGTATCTGTTTTTTCTATATCCAGCCCGCTATCAGAGACTGCCTGTTTCGCCGAGGCTACGGCAAATTGAACATACCTATCCATGCGTTTACTGTCCTTTATCCCGGAACGTGAGGGGTCGAACTCTAAATCCTGAGAGGCTATTTTGGAAGTAAAAAGGCTTACGTCAAAATTATCAACTTTTTCTATGCAGGGTTTTCCTTCGATAAGGTTGTTATAAAAAGTCTCCTTATCTTCACCAGCGGCTGAAATTACCCCTATCCCCGTAACAACAACTCTTTTCATATTCTATCTCCTGTATGATTCTTACTTTAGGTTGTTCTGGTTATCTTAAATACTATCTTGCCTCCATCGGGACAGGTTACAGTATCTATTGAATCAGGGTTATCCATAAAGAAAAAGTTTGCTCCGAAATTAAGAGCGAAGAAAGCGGGAAAAGCAGTATGCCAGGCTGCGCCGCAAAAACCGGGAATACACCTCAATCCCTCCACTTCCCATTTATCGCCTACCTTATACCCATAAGAACAGTTTCCTTTAGACTTTATAACCTCTATTTCCATCTTTTTAGGATTAGGGCCTTTAAATTCAGGATCTTTAGGCATAGTTTCTATTTTTCCTTCTTTATTCAACACTTCGGCCCTGAATACAAGCTTTCCTCCGTCAGGACAGGTAATTTCCAAAGAACGCTGGTTCTTCATAAAAGGAAACTTTGCTCCGAAGCTCAACCCATAGATAACGGGAAAAAGGGCATGTGCAAGCCCCAGACAGAAATGCTCGGGCGGATGGGTGAAATCCTGTAGTATTATCTCATCCCCTTTTTTGTACCCGTGGTAGCAATCTCCCTCTACCTCAATTACCGTAAGTTTAAGCTTGGAAAAAGGTGTTTTAACCATAAAACCTCCCTGACTCAATAATAGCTGGCTCTAAAAAAGAAAATAAATCCTTTTTATTTATAAAATCCCTCCCTGCTTCTATTGCATGGATAAGCTCAACTATCCGCCGGTTAAGCGGAGCATCAAGGTTGTGCTCCGAGGCAAGCTTGACTATCTGGCCGTTTATATAATCAATTTCCGACTTCTTCTTCCTCTTTATACTCTGAAAGATTGAGCCGTATAAAGGCTGTTTACTGAGAGAGGTCATCACTCCGGAAAATATCTCTGCTGCCTTAACGGTCTCTAAACCCACCAGTTTCTCTATTCTTTCTCTGGGGTAAGCCGGCAAACTAACCAACTCTATTCCGCTTTCTCTAATTACTCTGTAAGCCTCTTTGTTAAGCAATATTGCCAGCTTTGCTATCTCTATATCACAGAAAGCTTCCTGCATAGATAACCCTAAAGCAGCGGGAAGGCAATTATTTAAATTTATAAGCAGTTTAAGATATTTAGCCCCTTTTATATTTTCAAAAACAGAAGTTTCAAAAACAGGCTTAAGAGTCTCCGATACCACCCTTGCGCCTTCCGGGAAAGCGCCGAAAATATTGCCGAGAGCCAATGAACCTTCAAAATTATGCGTGATTTTGTTGGGGGGATAGAATGTAGCTCCCAACATCACTACAGCTGTAATTATTCTTTCTGCGGGGAAAAACCTGCTTAGCATGTAATCTGCCTCTATGCCGTTTTGTGTGGTCAGGATAAAGGAATGTTTGATAAATCCGAGATTGTCCTGAATGCACTCTTCTAAGTCATTTATCTTTGTGGCAAAAATGGCTATATCGCAATCTTCCTTAAGGCGGCTGCCTGTTAAAACTTTACGGCTGGTTTTTCCTCGCACTCCCTCTACAATAACGCCCTCGCTGTTAAAAGATTTGAGCTGATAATCTTTTACCACCCCGAAAGTATCGGGGTATGTTCGGGAAAGATATCCGAGGAACAGTCCGCCTATAGCTCCACAACCCAAAACAGCTATTTTCATATTTAATCCTTGTCTATATAAGCAGAATAATCTATACCGTGCTGGTGCATTAACCTTTTCATCATATCTTTAAAAGCCGGAGGGACTTCCTGGAAAAAGGCGACTATCAAATCTTTCTTCTCGACCAGAGAGGAATTTCTTTTCTCAGCAAGACTTTCCGCTTTTTCTTTTACCAATTTTTCTGCTATACTGCGGTGAAACTGCGGCAAATTCTTCAAAATATTATCGAAATCTCTTTGAGCTCCGTCGTCCCATTGAACCGGCATGACCTACTCCTCCTGAATTTTATCTATAACTTTAAAGCCTGCATCTATCATTTTCATCTCCGATTCAAAAAAACGGTAATCTGCAAACCCCAACTCACCGGTTATCAGGTTATCCGACACGGCTAAAACCGCCGCTACTTTTCTCTCATATACATTAGCCAGAGTAACAAAAGCCGAAGTTACCATATCGACGGCTATAGCTCCCTTTTCTATCTGAGGGTTAACTAACTGGGGTGTTTCCTTAAATAAAGCATCTGTTGTCCATACTCCTCCCCGGTGTGACCTTCCCTTTCTGGAAAATATCTCAAAAACTTTCTCGCTTAAATCTTTGCTGATGCAAGGTTTGTAATCTTTATCCACATAATATGCAGTCACGCCTTCTCCCCTGAATATATCGGCAGCAACCACATAATCCCCTATCTCTATATCTTTACGCAAAGCACCGCAGGAACCCAGCCGGATAAAATTGTTTATACCCCCCACACATAACAATTCAGTGACAAAAGCTGAATCGGGAGAATAAAAACCCCCATTCCCTACTGTCACTTTCCTGTTTTTATAGGTGCCTGTCCAGAAAGTATACCCAAGGAAAGTAAAATTTTTCACCGGATTATCCAGGCGTTCCAAACACATTTTTGCCCGGTGTTGCTGTCCGCTAATTAAAGCTGTGTCACCGAAATCTCCTTTTTTAAACTGCAAAGAAAGCAGTAAATCCTGGGGGCTTATATGTATATCTCTTTCCATCATATCAACTTCCTCCCGGGCTAACGTCGTTCATCTTTAAAACCTGCTTATCTATTTTTCCTGTTCTATTTTTCGGTAACTCATCTAAAACTTCAAAATAATGGGGGATTTTAAAATGAGCCAGCTTGGTCTGGAGAAAGGACTTTAAGTCCTGTATGTCTATATCTTTATCCTCTTTGGTGACTATATAAGCTTTGGGAACTTCTCCTCTTAATTTATCTTCTACGCCGATAACCGCACATTCCTTTACCTGAGGGTATCTCTGTATTTTTTCTTCTACTTCTGCTGAAAAAACAATTTCTCCGGCCACTTTAATCATATCCTTCTTCCGTCCGACTATGTAATATAATCCTTCTTCGTCTTTTAGAGCTATATCGCCTGTATACAACCAACCATCCTCGCTAAGGGCAGACCGGGTAAGACCTTCTTCCTTGTAATAGCCCCGCATAACACCTTTTCCTCTCACCAGCAACTCTCCCCGCTGATTTTCGGCCAAAGAATTTCCTTTTTCGTCAATTATCTTCGCCTCCATGTTAAATCCAAAATTGCCTATACTTGCTAATTTGTTCTCATCGGAAGGAGAATAAGTGTTGGGGGCAGCGGTCTCTGTCATGCCCCAGCCGTTAAGGACTGTCGCATTGGGACATATTTTATGAAATCTTCTCAGCAAAATATCGGATGAAGGAGCACCGAAAACTACCGCATATCGCAGAGAAGAAAGCTCAAACTTATCATATCCTTTTAAAGAGAGGATAGCTACATACATTGCTGGAACTATGCAGAAAATGGTAACTTTATGTTTCTCAATATTACGTAAAAACTCCAAGGGCATAAACCTCTCCATCAATACCAGCGTTGCTCCAAAATAAATCATCATTAATATGTAATCAAGGCCCCCGATGTGAGAAAAAGGCACCCCGGCGCATAAATAAACGTCCCGATCCGAGCCTTTTAGATAATAGTTTAAGACCTCGGGGGGGTTATCAAGATGACTGTAGTCAAGCATAACTCCTTTTGGGTGACCGGTAGAACCTGAAGTATAAAAAATAGAAGACAAAGAATTTTCCCGGAAAGAGGATGACGGTAATCGGGAAGAAGAGCTCTTAATAACAGAATCCCAGAGCTGATACCCTGCAGTATTTTTCCCGCAGGTTATTATCTTTTCAAGATTACTGCAGGAATTAATTACCCGGGAAAAATCTATTCCCTTTTTAGGGTGAGCAATAAGCATTTTGGCTTCACTGTGATTTAAGAAATTTATTACTTCTTCTTCGGTAAGCATAAAATCCAGAGGTACTACAACCGCAGAAATACTGAAAGTGCCCAGAAATGCAAAAACAGCCTCGGGTATATTGGGAAGATAAATAGCTACCTTTTCTCCTCCTTTTAATCCGGAACTCAACAGGTAATTCGCAAGCTTAAAAGAATAATCTTTTACCTCGAGGAAAGTAAATTCTTTTTCCTCGAACAAGAGGGCGTTTTTTTCTCCGAATTTCCGGGCCTGTTCTGTTAATAAACTTTTGACATCCATACCTTAAAGCCTAAAATAGTAAAATTTTAATAGTAAAATTTTACTATTTAATTTCCCGTAGTCAAGCTTTTTTTGAATAATCGATTAAATCATGTAAAATATTGAACAAAAAGTACTTAAGAAATATTATCAGATCTCCTGAGAGGTCCGAAACACTCCATGTGGGGAGTATGAGGGAAAAAGTCAAAAGGCTCAATAAACCGGAGAGCATATTTATCTCTTAAACAGGAGATATCCCGGCAAAAAGCATCGGGATTACAGGAAGAATAAAATATTTCTTTGGGCTTAAGACGCAAAACCGCTCTGATTATCCTTTTCGAAAGTCCGCTGCGGGGAGGATTTATTACAAGCAAATCTATATTCTTATAAAAGCTGCCTTCGTTATTAAGAAAACGGCGGGCATCGGAGGCAAAAAAGGATACATTTTTTATTCTGTTAATATGTGCATTCTGCCAGGCTACACCAACTATTTCTTTGCTTACCTCAACACCCCATACAAACTTAGCTTCGGGGGCAAGAAAGATGCCGATTATCCCCGAACCGCAGAAAATATCTAAAACGCTCTTGCCTTTGTCCAAAGAAGTATACTCTCTGATCTTTTTAAAAAAATCTCCGGCAGCAAAAGAGTTAACTTGAAAAAAGGTGTCAATTCCTATCCTAAAATTAAACCCCAGAATATTTTCTCTTATAAATTCTTTACCGAATAAAAGCTTCTTCTCCTGAAAAACTACTGCGTCAGAAAGTGAATCATTGATTATCCGGTATATTGATTTTACCGGGGAAGATAATTTCAGGCTCAACATACACTGGAGAAAACCCTCTTCATCAAAATTGTCCTCGGAGGTAGTGACAATCCCTACCATCAACTCTTTCCCAAACTTGGTCTCTTTTAAGATAAGGTTTCTTAAGAAACCTTTGTGAGAATATTTGTTATATACAGAATATTTTCTCTCGCGGCAAAATCTTCTAACCGCTTCCAGGATTCTGCCTGTATCAGGGGAAAATATAAGACATTCTTCGATATCTAATACCTGGCGCTTTTTTGTTTTGTTATGCAAGCCGCAGACTAAACCATCGGACTTAGAAAAAGTAAATTCCATTTTCCCGCGGTAGTGCATTAAATTATAACTGTTTACGGGCAGGATATCCGTTTTTATATTATACCTGGAAGCCAGCTCCCTTATCTTTTTAGCTTTAATTTTAAGCTGGTCTTCATAGGGAATATCCTGGAAACTACAGCCGCCGCATTGAGAGAAATGTCTGCAAATACGCATGGTGATAGTAAAATAAAGGCGAATTTATGGGGGATTTAAGATTAATTTTTTTAAACTCTCCCTTTCCCCTTTTCTTTTATAAGCAACCGGCTCCCCCAAAGCTATAACTGCCTCTAACTGGAGGTGCCTCTTTATTCCTAACATTTTATTTATCTTATCTCTCTGGTTTAATATCTCTCCCAGCCAGCAGGCCCCATAATTAATGGAGTGTAAAAAAATAAGCATATTTTGTATACATGCACCGATAGAGAGAAGATCTTTTTCGTAATTATAGATATTTTTTTTATCAAGAAACACAAGAATTACTTTATCGGCCGATGTTATAACCTGAGAATAATGAGTGTAGCGAGAGAGGCGGTCTTTTAGTTCTTTTTGAAGAACCATAAATTTCCAGGGTTGGTTGTTAAGTCCGGAGGGAGCCCAGCGGCCCGCCTCAAGTATTTTTCTCACAGATCCCATAGTTATCTTCTTTTTTTTAAATTTCCTTACGGACCTTCTCTCTTTTATAAGTTTTAATACATCTTTTTTCATCATAACCACCAATAACCTAATTTTTTTAAAATCCTTAACTTCTGGGGCCAATCGTTTAATACCTTAACCCACATATCCAGAAAAATTTTCTTTTTATACATATTTTCTATTTCCTCTCTGGCCAGCCTGCCCGACTCCTGTAAGATATTACCCTTTCTGCCTATTGCTATTTTTTTCTGAGACACTCTTTTAACATAAATATTTATTTTTATAAAGACCGACTTTTTCCTGTCTGTGATTTCTTCAACCTCTACTGCTAAAGAATGGGGCAATTCTCTTCCCAGCTT
>WJKZ01000194.1 GCA_014728785.1 Candidatus Omnitrophota bacterium | reverse complement strand
TTTAAGATGAACGGGTTTTATGAATGTTATTATACCGATATCCGGTTTTATTGCCCCGGCTATATTTTTTATTTCTCCTGTAAAATTAGTCCCGGCTTCTGCAACGACAATTTGCTCGTCTTTCAGGGAAAAAAAAGTTTTGGCTATTCCTAAAATGTTATTTTCGGTCTTTTCGCTTGTTTTTACCCTTCTTTCCCCTTCCAGGAGAAAACCAAGCATCTCTTTAGTAGTAGTCTTTCCCAGAGAGCCGCTGACCGCGCAAACTACGGGGTCGTGCTTCCTTCTTACAAAATTTATAAGCGGGTATAAAACACGGTAACAATCATCCACCACAAAGAAAGGCACCCGCTTCTCTAATGGAATAAACTCCTCCGCTATTATAAGGCCGGCGCCTCTTTTAATTGCCGCCTTTATATAATTATGACCGTCCTTGTGCTTTCCTCTTAAAGCTATAAAAGCACAATTACTGCAGGAGGTACGGGAATCAATCGAAAAGGATTCTATGGGTTTAAAATGGTAAATATTGTATATTTTTTCAGGTTTTATTAATTTTTCGATAATTTTAAAATCTTTTATCACCATATATCGCCGTAAAATTTTTTATTAATTTTATAATTAAAATCTTCTCTTTTATTTTACTATGTTTTTGACTATCGCGGAATCCTTAAAAGGTATTTTTTTATCTTCTATTAGCTGATAATCTTCGTGTCCTTTACCCGCAATTAAAACACAAACTCCTCCGGCAGAAGATTTTTTTTTCTTCTCCCTGGATAAAAGTCTTATTGCTTCTTTTATCGCTTTCTCCCTATCTAATACAAGAGCGTAATTGTCTCCTTCAAACCCCTGCTCAATTTGCCGGCAGATTACCCGGGGTTCTTCACTGCGGGGATTGTCAGAGGTCACATAAGTAAAGTAGCTCTGGCGGGAAGATACTCTTCCCATAGTTCTTCTTTTACCTTTATCCCGGTCGCCTCCACATCCAAAAACAGTTATGACTTTTTTGTAACCTATATCTTTTAAAGCTGAAATTGACTCACCCAGAGCCGCCGGCGTATGAGCATAATCAATGAATATATCATCTCCTGCTTCCTCAAGCCTTCCCTCTACGCCTTTGAAACTCCTTATACCTCTAACTGCAACATCAAGAGATACGCCGAGGCAGGCAACAGTACTTAAGGCAGCCAGTATATTGTAGACATTATGGCGACCGCAAAGACTGCTTTCGACTTTAAGTGTACGGCTGCCCCCGTGTACCCTGAACCTTAAGTATTTTTTACTCATTTCCACCTCAGTTGCGCAAAAGTGAGCCTTCCTGTCGAGCCCGTAAAAGACCTTTTTCTTCAATTCCCTGCCTATTTTTCTGCCGTAGCTATCGTCTATATTTATGATAGAGAGAGCTTGGCGATTATCCAGAAAAAAATTTTTTTTAACCTTAAAATACCTGTCCATAGTCTTGTGATAATCCAGATGGTCTCTGCTTAAATTGGTAAAAATGCAGCAAGAAAAAGGAATCCCCCTGACTCTGCCTTGAGAAATACCGTGAGAAGAGACTTCCAGTACCGCATAACTTTTTTTCTTTGCCTCAAGAGAACTCAAGAGACGGCGAAGCAGAAGGAAATCGGGAGTCGTATAGCCGGTATTTACTCTTTTGCGGCCTACTATCGAATAAACGGTGCCGATAAGCGAAGTCTCATAGCCTGTTTCCTTCAGTATATGATATATGAGAGAAGAAGTGGTAGTCTTGCCGTTGGTGCCGGTAACCCCTATAAATTCTATTTTTTTATCTCCGAGGCCGTAAATCATATCTACTGCTTTCAAAAAATCTTTCTGGGGGTCCTCTACAAAAATTACGGGTTTTTTGCTGATTGCGGAGGTTATCTTTTCTCTATCCTTTAATGCTCCCACAAAGATATTGATTTTCGGTTCTATCTGGCCTAAAACGGAAAAGATGTCAAATTTACCTTTCCCTATTATAAAGAAAATATCCCCTTTCTGCACATACCGCGAGTCGCAGCTGACTCCCCTGAAAGTTATATCTTTCAGTTTCTCGTCAGATAAATAAGGGTATATTTCCTTTAATCTCATTTTAAGAACACTTTTTTGTACTTCTGTCGCAAGATTTATCCCGGGAAGTATCGATATTTCTTTTAGACTTCAGGTATAATATTATTAATTAGTCCCGGAGCTTTTTCTGCTTTCGGCCCCGCTGACCCGGATTTCTCTATAATTAAGGTAAGGTGCGATTTTTCTGGCAATTTCTCTTACCACCGGCGCAGCCACCACACCCCCAAAATGAGATTTTCCGGGTTCGTCTATACTTACTCCGATTACAACCGGCGGTTCTGTGTCGGCGATAAATCCTATGAAAGTAGCTCTGTATTTGGAAGCCGAATATCTTCCGATATCCGGGTCGTACTTCTGGGCAGTACCGGTTTTACCCCCTATGGTAAGACCCTCTACTTTTGCCAGCCGCCCCGTGCCCTCTTCTACTACGCTTACAAGTATATCCTTTGCCCGGCGGGCTACGTCGGAAGAAATAACCTGTTTTTTCTCCGACGGGGAGGCTCTGCAGAAACCCCAGGAACATACTTCATCCGCAAGATGAGGTTTAACGAGATAGCCTCCGTTGGCCACTACCGCAAAAGCCCTCACCAGCTGTATCAGATTCACTCCTATCTCCTGGCCTATGGGTATGATATACCCGGAAGTTTTTGACCAGTTAGAGAGCTTTTTCAGACTTCCCGGTGTCTCTCCGGGAAAATCTATACCGCTCCTCTCACCGAATCCCAGCTTCCTTATATACCTGTTTAAGACAGAGGGGCTGAGACGGAAGGCTATTTTCGCTACTCCTATATTGCTCGATTTCATAAAAACTTCATTAAATTTTAAGTCCCCGTACGGTTTCCAATCATTAAGAACGGTACCGGGTATCTTCATCGCTCCTTTTTCACAGAAGATATGGTCATTGCTGCTGAAAAGATTGAGGTCCAGAGAAGCAATAAGGGTTACGACCTTAAAAACAGAACCGGGTTCAAACATATCACATACCGCTCCGTTTTTAAAATATCTTCCTATGTTCTGTTTTTCTTTGATTTCTGAATTCAAGCAATTGGCCAGGGCTAATATTTTACCGGTCGCAGCATCCATGACCACGGCCCCGCCCTTTAAGGCATCAAATTTATCCACAGCCTCCTGCAGGTAATTCTTAGCCCAATACTGTATCTGAGCATCGACTGTCAGGGTAATGTCGGCTCCTTTTTGAGGATTTATCACCTCCGAAGAAACCAAGACCCGGCGTGAAGCCGAATCCTGTAAAATTCTGGCCCAACCTTGCTTCCCGCTGAGATAGTCGTTATAGAATAATTCTATGCCCTCAAGTCCTCTGTTATCGATATCTACAATACCTAAAAGAGACAGAGCCAGGTCCTTTTCCGGATAAAATCTTTTTTTCTCTCTTAATATCCCTACCCCTTTAAGTCCCAGTGACTGTATGTGCTCTTTTTCCTCCCAGGAAATCTTTCTTTTTATCCAGACAAATCTATTCTTTTTTTTCAGTTTCTCCTCTATTTTCCGGGGGAGCAAATCCAGGAATTCACCGAGGGAGGCGGAAACTCTGCCGGCATCCTCTACCAG
>WJKZ01000193.1 GCA_014728785.1 Candidatus Omnitrophota bacterium | reverse complement strand
TCCTGGGCGTCATTTTCAGCCGTGGAATTTGAAGGTAAATTGGAGCCTTCGCTTATCCCCAGAGAACCTGTTGCGGTAGTAATAGTCTTTGTTCCTCCGGCTACATCCTCGCCGTAACCGGTGAATGTGTCTCCACTGTCTTGACCCTCACAACTTACGTCATCGGGATAGAGTTCCACTTTAAAGGTCTCTCCGGTATCTGTTACGGAAGAAGAAAAATCATAAACTATCAACCAGTTTTCTACAGTGCTTTTGGGTATAACCTGATCAGGTATGTCAAATACGGTTGCTGTATTGTCGGCACTGTAATTTCCGCTATCTATATAGATATCAACAGAAGGGTCGTAAATACCGTTATCATTTTCGTCCCGGTAAATTTGGACCGCACCGCTTGGTAAATCACTGCTGTCGTTGCCTGTACCTGAAGGGGTTAGCTCGATATCGGTAACTATAACATCCTCTATTGAGTCGGTTTCGAATCTAACCTGAAGCATCTCAACCCCGGTTGCGCTCTGAGTTTCGTTACTGTCTCCGGGATTATTATTTCCTGTAAATACTCCTAATCCTTTTACCACATCGGGAGCGTTTATAGGAGTTGTGGGAGTACCTGTTGCATCATCAATGCCGTCATTAGCGGCAAAATAGTAAGAGCAGTTGTCGGTATTGGGCCCGTAGGGAATGGTTGTGGTTACGGTAAAAATCTCACCGTTCGTATAGTCGCCGTCACGTTTGGAAGCGGCGGCATCGGAGGCAAGCGACATATCTATTACCTCGCCTGTATCACCATAATCATTATCTCCGTTTTTATCAAGATAGAGCTGAATTGTGGAAGGAGCGTCGTTGTCGGAATCGGTATACTCAACCCGGAACTCAAAAGGCGTGCTGGAGCAGCCTGTTTCAGGGTCTAATCCGTCACTTACATAGTTTGTCTCTCCCGTCCAGGAAAGGGTAGGAGCATTAGAGCTCAGGCGCCAAAAATCGAATTCATAGAGCTCCCAATAGAATCCTTCGTTATTAGCAGCCGCTCGGAAGCGAATACGAGCTTCAGTCACTGTCTGCTGGGTAAATGACTGTTCAACCCAGGTCTTATCCGAAAACGAACCCTCGTACACATCTGTCCATCCGCTTACACCGTCAGTTACATCGACATCTACCCTGTCTACATCACTCGAGCGGGCATAAAACCGGATTTTATCAGAGGTAAGTGAGGAGTGGGTTAAATGGATATAAAAACTCCACTGGCCGTCAGGGTCATTTATGTCGTGATAACTTCGGGCATAACTTGATAGCTCGTCATCATGAGTGTTAGATTCATTACTCCATTCTCCGTCGGGGTCGCTGTTTCCTGTAGGTGTTACCCATCCAGACGAGGAAGCGCCGGTAAAAAATGTCTTATCTTCGCCGCTTCCTACCCCTTCACTATTACGGGCCTGAGCCCGGAAATGATAGGTATTCCCGGTGCTAAGGCCGGTTATGGTTTCACCGAAGGTATCATTGGTTTGCTTGCTTCCTGTCCAGGAAGTATTGTTACCGTAGGAATCGGTTAACCCGTACTGAAAGCGGTATTCGCAGAGCTCCCCTCCATCATCGGTAACTTCTCCGTGAAGCACGGCAGAAGTTTCCTCAACAGAGGTAGCATCATCTGTATCACAGGTGGGCTCAACAATAATCTGGCCTTCCCAGAAATCGAATTCATAGAGCCAGAAATAATAGCCTCCTGCGGCATAATGAAAGCGGAAACGGGCCTGAGTCACATTATTGTAGGCGGAAAAAGAAATCTCTGTCCAGGCACAATCATTAATCGCCCCGTTATGAACTGTATGCCAGGTACCGTCATATACATCAATTTGGACCGCATCAACTATACCATAGCCGTAATCGGCATTAACCCTTACCATGTCACAATAAATACCGCTTCCCAGTGTAAGCACAATCCACTGCCCCCAGCCTGTGCTTCCGTACTGGTTGGATGCATAGGTTCCTGTATTGTCATCGTAGGCATTCGACTCACTCACCCACTGACCTCCCGGGTCATTGGCACCCGTGGGTGAAACCCATCCGGCATATACCGGGCTTGAGATAATCATAAAGGTAAGACTAATTAGTATTAACAGTACTTTTTTAGAATTCATAATATTAAATTTTTAATCCGGCAGCAATCCGGCTATCCCGAATAATTTTCAGTATTAATATTTTCCTGTAATCCTGAAGAAGAATCCTTTAACTGTGTAATCGTCTCTTTGAGTTAAGTCATCGTCGAAATCGGT
Organism: Candidatus Omnitrophota bacterium; assembly: GCA_014728785.1. Classification (GTDB taxonomy): domain Bacteria; phylum Omnitrophota; class Gorgyraeia; order Duberdicusellales; family 4484-171; genus WJKZ01. The sequence goes on along the minus strand of WJKZ01000193.1, from coordinate 1,648 downwards.
AAAGTTATAACCGACTCCTGCCTGTAAATTATCGGTTATGTGCCTTGAAACCTCAACCAGCAAGCCCGACCTGCTGTCCTCTGCCGGCTTCTGAGTAAGCATCCTGTACTCTAAACCTATATCCCATTTTGAGGTAATATGATAATTAAAGCGGTTAATCCACAGATACGTCTGGGTATCGGTGTAACCGCGGTTACCAACTTTTTCTTCTCCCCGTTTTATAGCAAATTTCTCAACCAGCTGGAGGTATCTATTGACGTCATAAACTCCCTCTAAGGCAAAGACAAATGCCCTCTCGCTTATAATCTCTGAATCGTCATCCTGAGATATCGGCCCCTCATCAATAATATAGCTCAACTTACCTAACAGGTTTAACCTGTCAATCGCAACGGGACGGTAAGCAGCGCCTAAGGTAAATTCGGTAAACTCGGCATCCGACTTATCCGTTGTTTTATTATAGGTACGGGAATGGTCAAGCCTGCCGAAGAAGGTCCAGTCAGGACTGTATTTGTATTTTATGGAATTCTGCAGGAGATACTGGTCTTTATCTTCATCTCCTCTATCGAAACGGAACTCAATCTTGGTTGAAAAATCTAACCTGTCGGGTTCCTTATAGGCGGCCGCGGCCGAAATCGCGGTTCTTTCTGTGATGTCTCCTTCTTTTTCCAATTCTCCTCTCTGTAATTTAAGGTCAATGTCCCAGTTGTCTTTGTTATACTCAAGCCCCGCTATCCGAGAAGAAAGATTAGAATCTTCGGAAGACTTATATTGCTGCTCGCTTATAATTTTTGTATTCTTATCTACTGTGGTCTCTGTCCCTATGGTAGTAGTGGTAGAGCGGCCTTCTCCTCTTTCCTTTTCGAAGCTGTAAGTGGTGTACATCCTGGTCTTTGAATCTATCTGGGACTCGATTCCGATTTCTGTGGCCTGGCCTCTGTTTCCGAGCATCTGCTCTAATTTTACTTTAAGGCGTTTTGAAAACTCAAAAATACCTCCAAAGGTGGTACGGTAATCGGTTCTTCCCTTGATATTTCCCTGCTGCTGTAAGAAAACTTTGGCCTTATCGTTAAGTTTATATTCTGCTTTAGCGGCAAGAGTGTGCCGGGTTCCTTCTTCTTCATCTTCCTCGTCTAAAGAGTACACGAGGCCTTTTACATCGTGGATGTTATACTCACCGGTGAGAGTCAGCCTTTCTTCTGTGTGCTTATATTGCAGGGTATAATCCGTGACCTCGCTTGCTCCTACCTGATTGGTAGATACAAGATTATCTCTATCGGTTAATTCCTGGTAATCATGCATAAGGGTTACGGTATCTTTCTTGGTAAGCTTCATAGTAAGCTTAAAGCCGTACTTTTCTGTTCCCTGCTGAGAAGTCTGGCTCTGGGATGAAAAACCCCTCTCGACTTTCTGGTAATATGCTTCAAGAAGAAGCTTATTAGTCTTCTTCTTGAATAACTCGCCTAAATCGGTCTTTAAGTCAATCTTTATAGCCTCGCCTTCCAGGGTTTCGTCGTAAGGAAGGTCGTCGAAAGTGAGGCCTCCGTCGTAGGAAACAAAATTAGCAAAGGTAGTTGATTCGCTTTCCGCATACTCTGCCTTTAACTCGGTCGAGGTACCGTATTTTAAGGTAATATCATATCCTTTTAAC
>WJKZ01000192.1 GCA_014728785.1 Candidatus Omnitrophota bacterium | reverse complement strand
TCTCAGAAGAAAAGGCTCCACTTTGCCTGGAAGCCAAAGTAGTTTGGCTTGCCGATAAAATGATACAATCCGGGTATTTTCCGGGTATGGGATTAGAGTTTTTAAAAATCGATGCGGAAGCTCAAAAAAAAATAATACAGTTTGTAGAAAAACATCTTGCCGGTTCTTTGTAAAAGGGTTGATGTTCCGGTCTCCGGAAAACAAGACAGAAATCATTACAAACAATTTAACACAAAAGGAGGTTTTATGCCCTACGACAGTAGTCTCGATAAACAGATATTTTCAGAGTCCTGGAGCGGTGATAATACTAAAATAACAGTAAGCATATATTCCTACAACAATGGGCCTAATAAGATGCAGCTGGCCAGAGAGAATATGCTTGGGGACGGCAATTATCGTTTTACCAAGCTGGGCCGTTTATCCAAAGAAGAAGTGGAGGGTGTTCTGCCTTTGATTCAGCAAGCCAGGGAGAAAATGTAACTTTCAAAATGCGTAAATTTATATTCATACTCATATTCCTGCTGGGTTTGAAAGTTTTTGCTCAAACTTCCCTGGAACCCCGGGAGTACGCAATTTATTCTGAGGTTCTGAACCAGTGGTATTCCGGCTCCGGTTGCAATATGGTGATCAGAAAGAACACCGGTGTTGTACTGCCCCCGGCAGTACTGGAAAAGCAGCTGAGAGGGGTTAAGAATAAACTGCCGCAGGTTAAGGAGGAAACACTACTTGATTTCAAAGCAAAGAATGTCCACTCTTATAACCTGGATGATTTTTTTCACCTCGATAAAGGTTATGAAATAACAATTGTTCCCCAGAAAATGATTGATGAGATATTTAAGGAGGGGGACTGGGAAGAGTTTTACGAAGAGTACCCGGCTTCCAGAGGTATTATTACTTTTTCCCGGGTAGGTTTCGATGCAAACAGAGAACAGGCGTTGGTTCAGGTTTCTTCGCAGTGGGAACATTCTACAGGAAGCTCTCTTTATATTTTATTCAGGTTCAAAAATTCTCTTTGGAAACCTGAAGGTAGCTTCAGAATATGGAATTCCTGGGTTACAGACGGAATCTGAAAATCAGCAGTACTTTTTATGATTTCTTTTAACGAAGAATCTCAACACGACAAAGGTGAACCTCTGGATTTTAAAGAGAGGCGAAAACAACGCTGGGCTGCGTTAAATGACTACAAAGAAAGTTACACCCCCGAAGATTTCATAGAGGATCTCCAGGTTTATTTTGAAAACGAAATTGACTTTAATCTTGAAACTGTAAGACAAATAATATCAAAAGAAGGTGAGCTGGATAAGCTCAAGAATCGGGCGGAGGCGAACTCCAGCCATCCGGTTACCGAATTTCTGCTGGAAATATTCAAAGATTCCTTCCATTAGCTCCTTAAGGATTCCTACGAGATAAAAGAAAAATCCGGGTTTTCTGCCATAAGATAAAAGAATTTTTTTAGGCAGATAAATATGATATAATTTATAAAATATTTATCATAAGGGGTGAGAAATGTTTGTAAAAGATATAATGACCCGGGAAGTTATCACTTTAACTTCCGATACCAGCTTAAAGGAAGCTGCTGAAATACTGCTGAAAAACAACATAAGCGGAGCACCGGTAATAGACGAGAAGGGCGGGCTGAAGGGATTGCTCACCGAGGAAAGTTTGATTTTCCGGGATAAAAAGGTACATCTACCTACCTTTGTAAATATATCGATGGGTTTTTTGACTTTTGGTATGCACCGCCTGGAGGAAGAAATAAAGAAAATAACTGCCGATAAGGTCGAGAATGTAATGGAAAGGGAAATCGATACGGTGTCGCCTGAAATCTCTCTTGAAGATATCGCTACCATGATGGTTGAAAAAGAAAGATATTATTATCCGGTAGTAGCAGACCGCAATGTCGTGGGGATAATCACAAAACGCGATATTGTCCGTTCTTTATCCCGCACCAAAAAGTAAATTTTGTATGATTTTTGTTTTCTATGCTCTTATTGTTGTCGGAGTAACTTTAGTATTCTATTCTTTAAGTGGACAAGGCAAGAAACCAACTGTAAAAAAACGTAAATCCTTACCTGCCGAACAGAAGATAACCGCCTTAAACTCCCAGATTAAAAGTCTAAAATATCAAATTTCCCAATTGCAACTTACGGAAAAGGAGCTGCAGAAAGCCAAAGAAAAAAATATTTCTTTGAGTAAAAATATAGATTTGTTGAACGAAAAAAATAAAAATCTGGAGGAAGAGTTAGCTAAAAGTCAGAAATGGATAGATAACCAGCAGGATGTTCTGGCTAAAAGTAAAGAACCGGTTTATGAGCTTAAAGATAAATTGAAAAAGAAAGAGACGTCTCTGGAGAAGGAATTCTCCAAAAATGTTAAATTGCAGAAAGAAGTGGATGCAGCCAGACAGGAAATTGATAACTTAGAGAAGAAAGTCAAGGAACTGAACGATAAAAATAAACTGGCTGAGCTAAAGATAAAAAATCAGGCAGAAAAACTGAAGGAGCAGCTAAAACAAGGCCAGGATTATGCAGCAACCATATCCGCATTTCAGGAGAAAGAGGAAGAAAATTCCTGGATATCAAAAGATGCTTATAACGAGCTGAAAGAAGAGCTGGATGATATCCGGGGAAAATTGGAAATCCGCAGCAAAGAGGTGAAGATGCGGGATGAAGAAATAAAAAAATTGGATATGGAACGGATAAGATTAGTAAATAAAGTCCGCATTTTAGAAAGAGAAACAGGAATTTCGGAAGAAAAACCACAGGAGTCTTCAGAAGAAGCAGGAGAGAGTAAACCGGCTGTTGAAGAGGGTACAGAATCCGGGGCCGGTGATGCCGGGACAGAAGAGAAAAAAGAGGAGGTTCCGGAGAAAACCGGTATTGATAAGCCGCAAGAGCTACTTGAGCCCGCAGGAGAAGAAACTCAATCTGGCCGGAGCTCTGCGGCTCCGGGCATCAAGGAGGAGAAACCCTCTCAGGAGGTCGGTGAGAAAGCAAAAGAGGACGAAGAAGTTGAGCCTTCTTCCCAGGGAGAAGATGAAAAACAACCTGTTGAGGATTCAGAACATGCCGTACCGGCAGGGGAAAAAGAAACAGAAAGTAGCCGGGAGGAAAGAAGTGTTAAGGAGGAGGAAAAAAGAGAAGATACAGAGATGCCTAAGCGGCGGTATGCTCTGGAACAATTAAGAAACATAGGCATCATGGCCCACATTGATGCCGGAAAGACCACACTGACTGAAAGAATACTTTACTATACCGGAAGGTCACATAAGATGGGCGAAGTCCATGACGGAAAAGCTCAGATGGACTGGATGAAACAGGAACAGGAAAGAGGGATTACCATAACCTCAGCCGCTACTACCTGTAGCTGGAATAATAACAGAATCAATATAATCGATACTCCCGGCCACGTTGATTTTACGGTTGAGGTAGAAAGGAGCTTAAGAGTTCTGGATGGAGCAATTGCCGTATTCTGTGCAGTAGGAGGAGTTGAGCCGCAGTCTGAGACCGTGTGGCGTCAGTCCGATAAATACGGTATACCCAAGCTTGCCTTTGTCAACAAGATGGACAGGATGGGGGCGGATTTCTTCGGAGTGGTTAAAGCCATAGAGGAACAGCTAAATGCTGTCCCTCTTCTTTTACAAATTCCCATAGGAGCAGAAGATAACTTTAGAGGTATTGTGGATTTGATTGAGATGAAAGCCTGCATTTATGATGACGAGTCCCTGGGTAAGAATTTTCATACGGAAAGCATCCCAGAAAACTACCTTAAGGCTGCAAAAGAGAACCGTCATGTTATGGTTGAGAGAGCCGTAGCCGACAATCCCGGGCTTATGGAAAAGTATCTTGAGTCGGAAGAAAGTATAAAAAAAGAGGAGTTAATTGAGGCAATAAGAAAGGCAACCCTGGCAAATAAAATCGTGCCTGTTCTTTGCGGCTCTGCTTTTAAAAACAAAGGGGTGCAGAAGTTATTGGATGCAATAAGCTGGTATTTACCTTCTCCTCAGGATATACCTTATATTGAGGGGCACCGTCCCGGCAAACCTGAGAAAGGAGTAAAGCTTAAGGTTTCCGACGAAGAAAGCTTCTCCGCTTTGGCTTTTAAAATCCAGGCAGACCCTCATATCGGTAAATTAGCTTACGTACGGGTCTATTCCGGATACTTGAAGTCAGGAACATATATTTTGAATTCAACCAAGGAGAAAAAGGAAAGAGTGGGGAGGGTTGTACTGATGCATGCCAATCAGCGGGAAAATATTGATGCGGTATTTGCCGGAGACATAGCAGCCCTAGTAGGACTCAACAATACTTTGACCGGCGATACGCTTTGCAGCGGTGAAAACCCTGTGATTCTTGAAGCGATAGAATTCCCCGAACCTGTTATATCGATAAGCATAAAACCAAAAAGCAGGAAGGACCAGGATAAGCTCTCCAAAGCTCTGGCAAAATTATCCGAAGAGGATCCTACCTTCACAACCCATATATCAGAGGAGACCGGGGATACAATAATAGCCGGTATGGGAGAATTGCATCTGGAGATAATAACCGACCGGCTTAAAGATGAATTTAAAGTGGAGGCAGAGGTAGGTCAGCCCAAGGTAGCCTACAAAGAGACAATTACCGCTTCTCTGACAGAGGAGTATAAACACGTAAAGCAAACGGGAGGGCGTGGCCAGTATGGGCATGTCGTAATGGAACTGTCTCCTTCCGGGACCGATGAGGGTTTTAAATTCGAAAATGAAATTACAGGCGGTGCTATTCCCAGAAATTATATACCTGCCGTAGAAAAAGGCATAATACAATCTATGGCTAAAGGAGTTTATGCAGGATATCCTGTGGTAGATGTTAAGGTAAGGCTTATAGATGGTTCTTACCATGAGGTGGATTCCTCGGAGTTGGCTTTTAAGGTAGCCGCCAGCACCTGTTTTAAAAACGGATTCATGAAATGCAATCCGGTTCTGCTTGAGCCGTATATGTCACTTGAGGTTACAACTCCTGAGGAGCATGTAAGCAGTGTTGTAAGCTATATTTGTTCCCGGAGAGGAAAGATATTAGGTATAGATTCAAAAAACAAGCAAAAGCTTGTTTCTTCGGAAGTTCCTCTTTCAGAAATGTTCGGTTATGCCACCAATATCCGTTCTTTAAGCAGCGGGAGGGCAAATTGTTCAATGCATTTCAAGAAATACATGGAAGTTCCCAAAGAGATAGCAGCTAAAATAGTGGAAGAAAAATCCGCTCAAAAGGATAAATCTTGACTAACTCTATATAGGGGTATGCTGCCTTTTCCTTACCATATATTGTAGAAATCGCTTTATAAATTTTAGTAATTTATGGTATAATATATAGAATTATGGATAAAATCAAAAGGATACTTATAGTTTCAGGAGACGAAAAGCTTAAAGATGTGCTTAGTTTTTGTTTTGACGGCTGGGGCTATGAAGTCTTTCTGCAAAATCTTTATCTATCACAGAATGTAATAGCTTCCGTAGAGTCGATTAAAAAATTTTCACCCGATATTATAGTTTTGGATATCCAGCATGCCAGTAAAGAACAGATTAATATATGTAAAATCCTAAAAGAGAATTTTACCACTGCCTTTATACC
>WJKZ01000191.1 GCA_014728785.1 Candidatus Omnitrophota bacterium | reverse complement strand
GATAAAACCCGATAGCCTTAAAGGCGCATTGGTGGAGATCTACCCGGGCTCCTTTTCGGTTGATTTCCGTCTTTTAAATATGCCTGAATTTGTTCAAAATATCGCCATGGCGATAGTTGAAAAAATTATATATAACGACAACCCTATATATGTATACAGGCGTTTTGCGATATTTTCTCTTGGAATACCTGCCCTTATAACTTTTCTTTATGCGCCAACATTAACCTGCATACTTATTGCCCGCGGGACATTTCTACCTTTACCGGCATTCCCGGTTTATTTGATTTGTCTTTTGGGCGGAATATTTTTTGCAGGCTATTTAAACTATTGGTATAAGGTGCATGAAAAAGTCAGTGATTTGATGGATATGTTAAATGACTTGGATCAAAACGGAGAGAAGACAGGCTTAGAGCTTAAAACAGAACAGATAGATACAATTACCAGATGGGGGGCTGAGACGGGTTACCCCATTGGATTTTTCCTAAAAATGGTTATCGAACCGAAGCAGTCTGTTAAGTTACCTTTTACGAGAAGCGAATATCAGCAATTTAGCGGTTCCGGAAATCCGGCCATGGAAAAAGAAAATATGCGGGAAGAGGTAAGCTTAGAAGATGCGATATTGTTAAACAGGAGCATCGCTGATAAATCTCTGGTATTGCATGAGGGAAGGACTGATTTAAACTGGTTCAGCGAAGCGCTGGGGGCGCTACAGCGTATGATAAATACCGAAGACACATTAGCCAGTGAAGTGTTGGAAGCTTCATATATTCTCTGGCGCAGCTTCGGTCCTCAGGTGGTAAAACTCCTGGATAGAAGGTTTAAAGTGCCACCCAGTCGTTGCGTGGTTGCACCTTATTCGGGATTTTATGGAGTGGCTGAACAGCGCGCTATGAGATGGTGGGATGGTTCGATTGAGGAGATTGTGCCTATTGATGTCGAAATGGAAGACGGTTTCCCCGAAGAGAGCCCTTCCTTTTCAGAAATACAAAAATTTGTACTCAAACATATAAATGAAGATTTTGAAATAATATTGGCAGTCCATGCAATTAATTCCGCCACTATGCTCAGTAAGCTCATCGGGGAGATACAAACAAGACTCAATGTTTCCCCTGAGCATATCAAAATAGTGGCTTTCTCAGGTGATCCGAAAGGAATAGCTTATATGAGACGCGTTCATCCTGATGTGCAGGTATTCCTGGCAGGATTTTCCCCGGCTATACCCCATCCTTACAATGAGGGGAGGACCGCTAATCTGATAGGGTACTCGCGGATATATGAAAGAATAATAAAAAGGTACCTTACTCATATTTCAGCATGTAAAGTCAATGGAGTTTATTTTATTCTCACGGAGCGTCTTGGCATCGGCTCTTCGGTACACTATCGCGCTGAAAACACTGAAACAGGGGAGGAGGTTGTAGTTCAGTTTGGCGTTGGTAAAGCCGAATTATCAACAGCAGAGAAAGTCACCCAGTATGTATTATGGCTTGAATCTCATATCCCTTTTATAGGTTCCTGGGTTAGAGAAAGATTTCCGGTATTGTGTCTGGATTCCCAAGGCAAGCCTTTTGTTGATTCTGCACAGGGAGTTTTGGTACGGGAATATATCGAGAAAGTCAGCAGTGTACGGGAGTTTATTCTTTTATCCCGTAATCCGCTTGGCCGGTTTATCAGGTGGTTAAAAGTTTCTCTGGAATTAATTATTATGACAGCCGTGTCAGTTTTTATAATACCTTATCCCTATCCTCTGGTTGAAGATAGCTTGTGGATTAACGGTGACACAAACAGATTAATCAATCTTTCCTGGTCATGTATGCAGTTAGCTCCACCGAGCATAGGTGTATGTTTTTACGAAATGTTAACAACTATCTTGAAATTGTTTAGAGTTGCCTGGTGCGGAGAAATTGACCCGGAGGCTTTTGAATTTCCCGACGAATATGACAACAGAAGAGATTATCTGCCCCTTACTGCTGCGATACAACAGGCTCGTACAGCGGCAAAAAAACATCGCCAGATTCGGGAAGCTTCAGTTGGAACAGTTATAGTGGACAGTCAAGGTGAGATTATAGCCAGAAAACATAATGCTTCAAGGAGCTACGTTGTCCATTCCGAGCAGAGAGCGGTTGCAAAAGCTTTTCAGTATAAGTTATGTCACTTAGTGGAGAATTTAATAAAAAGAGACGGAAGGCCGGAACTCATCGGAAAAATTAGAGAACTGCAGAATTTATTAGGAGATATGGTAGAAGTTACATATCCAATAGGAAGAGATGTCAATACTTTAGGTATTCCCCATGAGGTATTAAGTTCAGAATGGTATATAGAACAGTTTACGGAGGTTATGATAGACATTAATAAATCTTTCAGCGGCTTGCTTGGCGGTCTTACTTTGTATGTTACTCTTGAGCCCTGTCGCAAATGTGCCGACATGATAATTGCTTTTTACCAGGCAGGTATTATAGACGAAGTAGTCTATGCTATCCCTGCAGCAAAAAAGGGTGCAGAAAGCAGAAAGATGTTAGAAGAAGCAGGGGTATCTGTAAGAGGCCCTATAAGCAATCAGGAAATACAAAGTTTTACTTTAGGGTATTTATTGTATGTCAGGTTTTTCCCCTGGCTCCAATCCACAGAACAGAGATTGAGACGCTGGAGCAAAAGATTAACAGGTTTTTCATCAGTGCGGGGTAACGGAGAAAAAATAGATTTTGTTGAAATTGCCCGCCTGCTCGGTTCTATTGAAACACAATATGAGGACTTTATGGCCAGAGATGAAGAAACCTCTCAGTTAACCTCAAAATCAGGCGGACATACAGATAAATTATCCTTCTCATTGTCTTCATTACTGCCGGTTTCCTTAATAAGCCTGCCTTATTTTACGAGTATTAACGGTTTTTCAGCTTCCGGAGATTTCTATCTTTACGGTTTTGAGGCAGGAATCTTACTTTATGCCTTGATTGAGGTCTTGCCGGCAGTACTGTCGACTATAACAGGACTTTTTAAATTAAAGACTTTATCTGGAATCTTGGGTAAGATAAAACTTTACGATTATATCATTAAGAGCCTTAAAGAAGTCTTAAAGTCGGGAGTAGTAAAATACGGAATCCTGCCCTTATTGAGTTCCGTATTTTGTTCTATAGGGTTGTATGCAATCTTAAGCGGCTGGCAGTTCAGCGGGTTTATGGTATTTGACTGGTCTATATTCGGGTCTATGGTTTTTGTCTTCTACCTTGTCAACATTCCAGAAGTTAAGGGATTGATTTCCGATTTGATTTCCTGGATACCTGTTGCCGGTAAAACTCTTTCCCGGATAATCAATACCAATCTTTTAGCTTATATGGGTATAGTCGATATTCTATATCAAGCAGGCGGTTTATCTTCACCCACTACTGTTTATTTTACGACTGCATTTTTGAATTTTTCGTCTTCGGCATTATTCATCGGTTTAAAGATTATAGTAGGCTTAATAGTAACCTTCATCGCATCTACAATGCTGGGTATCTTTACCTACAATTTAGGCGGCAGAGACTACAACGAAGGCCCTGAGGGCTCCAAACTTCTTTTAAGAGCTACTGGCGTAGGGTTTGCTGTCTTGTCAGTCCATGCAGTTATTGCTTTTCTTATCAGCAGCGGTTCAGGAGTAGATTTAGTTTCCGGTATAAATGTATTGTCCTGGATGATGTTTATAGAAGGAGCTTTAGCTATTGTTTTGGGTGTGGGTAAGAGCAAAAAGAGTGTGGCAATTTATGGGGTGCTTGCTCTTTTAACAGGGTTGTTTTTTAAACTTTTCCTCTATGTATTAGGATTTAGTGCTCCTCAGATTACAGCAAATTTAGGTTTATCGGACTCAAAACAGGTATTAGAGTCCGGGCAATTAATGGTTGGGAATTACCTCTTCCGTGGCTGGTGGGATTCCCAACCTGTCCGGACCCTTATTCAAGCCAGGGGAAAGGAGGCATTATGTATAGCATCAATACTCTTTCCATTAGCAGGGTTTTACTCGTTAAAGAAGGTATCATCGCCTATGCAAAGTACCCTAACTGGAGTTACGAGTTTACGTTCTTCATCCAGAAAGACGGCAGAGTTATGGGAAAAACTACTCTCGGTTTCTGGGAGGAGACCAGCGCAGAGCTTGCGAAGACTATTTGCTCAAAGGTTAAGCTCAGAAGAATGGCCAGCATTAACCGAAGACTCAACTGAGTATTATAATGTAGGTGTGATAAAAGGGCATATCCTGGACTTCCTGCTTAAACCAGGTGCCCTTTTATTGGATAAAATGAAAACGCTTACAAAATTCCTCTCTATCGGCATAGTTAAAACAGGCAGTAACGAGATTAAAAGGAGCGAAAATGGAGAAGACGGCAGGATGACATCCTTTTCTTCAGGCCATAGAAGAGATCTTTCAATAGTATCTTTTGATTGGAGCCTGATTCGGGAGCCAAAGGGTAGCCTCGGAAGCAGTTCCAGAATCAAAGATGCTTACAGGGATTTTATTGCGGGTTTAATTCAAAGAGAAGATGTAATGGTCGTTATAAATACCCGTGGCCAAAATTCAGAGGCCATATATAAAGCATTAAGGGAAGCCGGGTTATATTTAGAAATTGAAAATATAATATATGTTGCTCCCAGAAGCATGGCCGGTATGGCAATTCAACAGGGGGTTGCTACCGAGAAGGGACCGGCCCTCCTTAAATGGATTGAGTCTAATTCTTTGGAACCTTCCAGGGCCATGCACATAGACGATACTCTTCGTGAAAACAGGAGTTTCGGCGGAAGATTCGGCAGTGATTTCAGAAAAAAAGGCATAGAGATTGAGACTGTAGATGCAGAAGACATGGAGACGCTCGAGATAATAAATACAATCCGTGATTTTTTGGGTATTTCTCAATCTGCCGGAAAGCTGACTTCTTTCTCTGCGGGACACAAAAATAATAATAGTCAGCAGAAACCACCCTTTAAATTTTCCGGCTGCCTCGTGAAGATAGCCATAGTAACAGCTATACTTGGTTTTATACCTATAATCTTTCCCAACGTAACCTTCGGCAGCCACTATACCTGGGGAGATATTTTTATTGCCATAAGAAGATTTACCTGGACTTTAAAACCCGCTGCCGCGCTTATTATAGCCCTTTTCCCTATGAGATGGCTGCATAGATTTTTAACTAAGGATATGGACCGTGAAGACATGGCTGCTCCCCCCGGTTCCAGGGGGCAGAACCTTGTACTTATAGGAATCGGTTTATTTTTTGCCCTATCCTTCTCAATTGTGGTGATAGGTTTGTTATTCCAGAGCGGTTTAATAATTGATGTAGCTGTAGCCGAACATCTTAATCTGGTAATTATAGCTTTAATGTTTCCTGTAATAATTAAAGAGGTATTCTATATAGTAGATATTATGTTTTTAGCTAAACAGGCAATAATAAAAAGTCTGGGAATAGATGATTCGAATAACTATCCTCTGGCAATACCCCAAGATTACAGAGAAAGAGCCCGCCATTCATTTGGGCCGAACCGTATAATAACAGATGTTAGAGTGAATAATCTTACCCTGCCCTCTCAGTCTT
>WJKZ01000190.1 GCA_014728785.1 Candidatus Omnitrophota bacterium | reverse complement strand
TATTTTCTTGGGTCTTCCTTTTTTAGAACTCGCGGCTGTCTTTCTTTTAGTCTTTACAGGACTCATTATCGTACCTCCTTTTAGCTTTCGTATATTATAACAGAAAAAACTAAATTTTCAAGTATTTTGAGTATACAAAAAAACACAAAAAAACACAAAAAAAATGGTCTTTTGGAGGTATCGGGCCTCTTTCAGAGGGACAACTTCTCTACAATTTAAGGTAATTCTCGTGGATTACAAGCCACTCCCTGCGCTTTTTGTGGTCAGGAATTACGGCCTCAAGCGCTTCCCAGAAACAGGATGAATGGTTGGGATGGATAAGGTGACAAAGTTCATGGACCACCACATAATCGATTATGGCTAAAGGAGCCATAATTAGTTTCCAATTAAGGCTCAATATGCCTTCATGGGAACAATTCCCCCAGGTCCGCAGAAGCGAGCGTATCTTAAAACCAGTGACATTCACTCCTACTATATTACGGTAATGTTCTATCCTCTGCTCAAATATTTCACTGGCACACATTTTATACCACTCTCTTACCTTCCTTCTCAGGTATGCAGGGTTATCCCGGTATTTCTGGGGTAATTGTATATATATCTTCTCCTCTTCCAGGAATATTCTGGTTTTATTTAAATGAACATCTATAACCAAAGGGAGCTCTTCTCCCAAATAAAGGAATTTCTCACCTTCCCGGAATGTTTTAGGAATATAAGGTTTGCGTATTTTGGAATTAAACTCAACCTTTCTCTTAAGCCAGTCGGATTTCCGTTCTACGAAATCTTTTATGCGGTTTTCCGGAATAAAAGAAGATGCTTTGACAACAATCTTGTTGTCGGGATAAACAGTCAGGGAGAGTGTTTTGCGCCTGGGAGACCTTACTACGGTATACTGAATGTTCTTCACGACTGATTCTTTTCTATCTTCGGGAGAATGCAACGTGTTTATCGAATTTATTTTATAGATGACAGCAGCTTTTTTAATTCAGGAGGTTTGCCTTGAACAGATATATTATTACGTCTGATGGCTTTAACCATTCTCGAGTAAACTTCGCTTAAGCTTTTTCCTTCGGTAAGATGGTCCAGGCAAACGGCAGCGTAACCCTTTCTGTTTCTTATCTTAAATATCTTTATTTTTTTAGGGCTGACTTCCATCTTCCGTTCTTATTTTAGCAATTTATAAATTTCATGTCAATAACACTCAGTATCAGGGTAAATTATCCAAAAGCTCTTTAGTCTCTTTATATTCTTGCTCCTGGCCGGTTTTTTTATATATAGCAAGAGCTTTCTTTATTGCAGTTTGAGCCTCCTCATGCCTCTTCAGTGAATAATAAGAAAGGCCAAGTAGCGTATATATTTCAGGATTATGAGGGACACGGTTAATTAAATCTTCAAGATATGGTATAGCTTTTTCATATTCTTTTTCTGAATAATAAGCTAAGCCTATATGGAATAGACAATCCGAATCCCCTGAATTACTATCTAAAACTTTTTCAAAGTAAGGTATGGACTCTCTGTAACGCCCCAAAAATTGGTAGGCGCTGCCCAGGTTGTAATAGAGTTCGCTCTTTTCCGGGTCAATATCAAGAGCCTCTTTGTAGGCTTCTATCGCTGCCTCGTAATCCTGGTTTAAAATAAAATATATGCCTTTAAAAACTTTTTGGGCAAATTCTTTACTTATTTTTTTCTTTTCGAAATCCTCTATTATTTGAAGTGATTGCCTGACATTCAGGCTATCGGGATTCTCTCTCAAAAGTTCTTTAAACATCTTTTTGGCCTCGAAAAAATAACCTGATGAGGCTTTTTTTACAGCCGTTCTGAGCACAAAACCATATCCGGAATCCTCTTTATCTTTTGCCTGGTTATTTTCTTCTCTTTTGCAGAAGGAATACTCCTCTCCTCCACTCAAAGCGGTTGAAGAAGAAAGCAGTATTATCCCGGTAAAAACGGCAAGGGGAAAGCTGATCATAAATTCTGCTCTGTCAGGGCTTTCTCTTTTATCTTCTGGGAAGGATAAATTATTATTTCTACTCTCCTGTTTTCTCTTTTGCCTTCGGGGGTAGAGTTATCGACTACCGGGTGGTGCTCGCCGTAACTCTCGGCAGAAATCCTGCCGGGGGCTATACCACACTCGTCTATGAAAAAATGCAGCACCGCCAGGGCCCTTGCACTGGCCAATTCCCAGTTTGACTTCCAGGGCGAATATTTTATCGGCTCATTGTCGGTGTGGCCTTCTATCCTCATATGGTAACTTTCGGGTATATCTTCTCTAAATATTTCTCCTACATCACGCAGGGTCTCCTCGGAATCCTGGTGTAATTCGGCCTTTCCCGAATCAAAGAAAACTTCGGCAAGAAAAGTAACTACCAGACCCCGCTCTGTCATTTCCAGCTTCGCTTTGTAATCCTTTAACTCCGAAACTAATTTCTCCTCCAATTTCTTTTTTGCCTCAAGCAACGTGTCGATTTTATCTCTGCTTTTATTCTGGCACTCCTCCAGCTTTTTCCGGGTTAGGGTGAGCTCATTTTCCAGGTATTCGGCTTTTTCGGCTTTCCTGAAAGTAGCACAGCCGCTTAACGAAAAAGACAGTATCGCGATAAATATTATATTTGTAACTTTCATAGATTTTCTCCTTTCCAAATAATTGTAATCATTATATGTTACTTAATAACGGCAGACAAGTGAATTTTTTGTTACATCTGTCCGGGCTCAAAGAGCATCGTTAGGGTTATATTTGCTTACATTGAGCTTGAAATACGAACTCTTTGCCGAAGACACAGACCCGCCGCCGAATTTGTTATTTATTTTTTCTATAGCTTTATATAAATTTTCAAAACGCTCGTCTCTTTTATTGTCCAAAAAGCTGTCTCTGGTCTTCGCAGGTATTAACTCTGAAACTTTTACTCCCACTAACCTCACCCTCCCCCCGACTCTTAAATTTCTATAGAGGCTGTAAGCAGCTTTGTAAATAATATCATTAAAGTTTGTACCTTTAATGAGGGTCATCGAGCGGGTACGGGTTGAGAAATCAGCCAAACGTACTTTAATCGATACTGTTCTGCCTTTTAGATTATTCTTCCGCAGCCTCGTGGATACTTTCTCGCACAGAAAAGATAAACTGCTTTCTATCAAATCGCAATCACATGTATCTTCTTCGAAAGTTATTTCGTTACTCACCGATTTAGGCTCCTGCACACCCTCGACTTCCCGCTCATCTATTCCTCTGGCAAGCTTATAAAACAGTTCTCCGTTTTTTCCAAAAAGTCTCCTCATTTCTTCATCACCAAGCCTGACCAGATCTCTTATTTTGTAAATTCCCCTCCTGTTAAGAACTTCCTTGCCCTTCTTGCCCAAACCCCAAATTTTGTCTATACTCAGTGGTTCTAAAAACTGCCTGATTTCTTCAGGCCTGACCACAAGGAGTCCGTCAGGCTTGCTGAGGTCAGAAGCTATCTTCGCCAGCATTTTATTGGGAGCCAGCCCAATGGATGAAACAAGTTGCCTTTCCTCCTTTATTTTTTTCTTAATAGCTACACAGGTATCAAAAGCTGTAGAAAATAAATGATAACTTCCGGTTATGTCCAGAAAAGCTTCGTCGATACTCACCGGTTCAATCTCAGGCGTAAACTGATAAAGCAGCTTATAGATTTCCTCGCTCTCATAGCGGTATTTATCCATATTTACCGGTAAAAATATTGCCCCTGGACACCTTTTGTAAGCTGAAGATATCGGCATTGCAGAATGTATACCGAACTTTCTTGCTTCATATGAGCATGTAGAAACCACCCCTCTACCCCTGCCACCTTTAGGGGCTGCCCCTACTACTACAGGCTTACCTCTCAACCCCCGCCGGTCGCGTTGCTCGATTGAGGCAAAAAAGGCATCCATATCTATGTGCACTATAGATTTAAAGGGAGAGCCGGGTCGAAAATTATTACTCATGATCAGAGTTGCTTGAGAAAAAATTTTTCTTTATGGCTTCTATACGCTTTAAAACCGGGGGGTGGGAGTAATTAAGAATAACTTTAAAGCGATGAGGAGTAAGATTAGAGAGGTTGTCGGCCGACAATCTTTTCAAGGCATTTATCATAGAGAGAGGCTTTTTGTAGGTTTTGCAGGCATAGTAATCCGCCTGATATTCATATTTTCTTGAAAGAGCATTGGCGAAAATTGAAAATACGGTCCCCAGAGGCAAATAAAGAATAGCTACAAGAATTAAACTGGCATGAACAGAGGTCCTCTCCATCTTAAAAGCATCGAACAAGAGAGGGTTATTTAAAAACAAGGAGAAGGTATAGAACATCACTCCGGTGGTCAGAAAAGAGACTATCATTAATTTTATAATATGAGCCTTTTTGAAATGCCCTATTTCGTGAGCCAGGACAGAAACCAGTTCTTCATCGCTATGGCGTTTAAGCAGGGTATCGAAAAGAGCAATCCTTCTGTTCTTGCCAAAACCGGTAAAAAAAGCGTTGGACTTTGTTGAACGCCGCGAACCGTCCATCTTCAGTATGGATTTCAGGTGAAAATTCTCACCCCTGGCATAGGCATATATTTTCTCTGCAAGCTCATCTTTCTCTAAAGGAACGAATTTATTAAAAAGAGGCATAATCAACACAGGGGCTAAAAAAGTAACAAATATCTCAAAACAAATAACTGCCAGCCAGCACCATACCCAGGCGCCCGGGCCCAGATTTCTGAAAAACCATAATATAAACAACAATACCGCCCCTCCCAGGAGAGCAGTCAAAAGCCACCTCTTTATCAGGTCAGAAACAAATGTTTTAGGAGTTGTCTTGTTGAAACCGTACTTTTCCTCTATATTAAACGTACGGTAAACCGAAAAGGGTACCTCTAAAAATTCTGCTATCAAGAAAAAGACGGTAAAAAAAATCAAACCCTGAAACAACGAAATATCTGTTGCCTTTCTGGCTATTATATCTATAAAATTAAACCCTCCGCTTAAAATAAGTATTAGAAGTATCGCCGTAAATACAGCCTTTTTTACTATACGGAAATAAGTGTTTTCCTTAAGATAATCCTGAGATTTTCTGTACAATCCTTCATCGTAATAACCTTTGAATTCCTCCGGCAGTGAGTTAGATATATTTCTAGCGTTTAGTATCTCCGCAAACAGATTCAGCAGATAATCACCGATTAATATAGCCGGAATCAGTATAAGGTAAATGTTCACGGTACCGGATTTTGGTTTTATTGCTTGTTTATATATAGAGTCTGGGTTGGAAAAGCAAATTCTATTCCTCTTTCCTCGAGCTCTTTCTTGATGTTAAAGTTAATCTCCTGCTGAATATCCATATACTTATTGTAATCGCTGCCTATCACGTAATAGACAACCTCATATATAAGGCTGAAATCACCGAATTGAAAAAAATGAGCCCTATCGAAATTGGTATCGGGTATGTCTTTAACAATCCTCTCTATAATGTGAGGTATCTCTTTTAACTTAGCCAGAGGGGTGGAATAAATAACACCTATTTTAAACACCACCCTTCTTTTATCCATTCTTTTATAATTGCGAAGCCGCGAATCGGTTAAATCGGAATTAGAAAAAACAAGCTGCTCCCCGCCCAGGCTCTTGATACGGGTGGTTTTTATGCCGATATGCTCAACGGTACCTAAAAGGTCTCCTACTATAATAAAATCACCTATTTCGAACGGACGGTCAAATAATATTGAAAGATAGCTAAATAAATCTTTAAGGACTGCCTGGGCAGCCAAAGCTATCGCTACCCCCCCTACTCCCAGACCGGCAAGAACAGCCGAAACCTCAAATCCCAGATTATCAAGGAAAAATATTACACCCAGAGACCAGAGAATAAACTGTATGACTTTCGATACCCCGCTCAAACTGTGTTCGGCGGTAGTGCTTCTGCCGCTCCCTGCCCAATAGGTAAACATACCGTAATTGATAACCCTGATGACCAGGCGTACTGTAAAAATGACCAGAACACCTACAGTTGCGGTATTTACGATTTTATCAAGAAAAGGCGTAAGCGTAAGATACTTAACAGCCAGATAAAGAGCTATGCAATAAAAAAACGGCACCGCTATTTTTTCCAGAAGACTACACAGAAAGTCATCAATAGAACTCGAAGTTTCCCTGGCTACCTTATCGAGCTTTATTATTATTTTTTTTCTGATGAGCTTAAGTAAAAATATACCCGCCAGAAAAATCAGCAAAGCCACCAGGTAATCGGTTATTGTATTCTGGAGTATGACCTTATCAAGTATCTCTTTAAACATTTCTTTCCTTTCGGTTAAGTATCCTTATGTTTTGGGAAGTTTATCTATCGACTTAAGCGATTCGCGCAGATATTCTTCGGGTAAAGCATATTCCTTAAGTTTTTTATCCAGAAATTTTTCGTATCCGCCTAAATCCATCAAGCCGTGCCCGCTATAACAAAATAAAATTATTTTCTCCTGGTTTGATTTCTTCGCCTTTAATGCTTCCTCAATTACACAGGCTATGGCGTGATTTGTTTCCGGAGCGGGAACTGTACCCTCCGTAGAAAGCCATATGAGTGCTGAATTGTAACATTTTACCTGATCGTAAGAAACCGGGGTAATCAATCTTTCCCTGATAGCCTGGCTCACCAGAGGCGCCATACCGTGATAACGTAAACCGCCCGCGTGAATTGGGGGAGGTACAAATTGATGCCCCAAAGTAAACATAGCCAACAGGGGAGTCTGGCAGCCTGCATCACCGAAGTCATAAGAAAAAGGCCCCCTGGTCATGGTCGGGCAAGCTTTTGGTTCAACAGCAATAACCTCCAATTTTTTCCCGTTAATCTTGTCGTATAAATAAGGGAATGATAAACC
>WJKZ01000189.1 GCA_014728785.1 Candidatus Omnitrophota bacterium | reverse complement strand
CTGGAAGGGAAAATAAGAGAAGGGACTCCTTTTTTAGGGATTTGTCTGGGAATGCAGCTTCTTTTTGAAGAGAGCCAGGAATCAGAAAAGGTTAAGGGCCTGGGGGTTATACCGGGTGAGGTAAAGAGATTTGACAGCCGCGGGCTCACCGTGCCTCATATGGGGTGGAATCGGGTTGAATTAAGGGATGTCCCGGCCGAAAAAAAAGGGTTGTTTAAGGGCATAAGAGATAAAACCTATTTCTATTTCGCCCATTCTTACTATTGCTTTCCCAGCGATAAAAAACTGATTTTTGCCAGTACTCCTTATGGAGTGGATTTTGCCTCCTGCCTTAATAAGGATAATATATGGGCAGTGCAATTTCATCCGGAAAAGAGCCAGAAGGAAGGTTTAAAGTTTTTCGATAATTTTTTAAAGCTTTCTTAAGCTTATCATGTTGGTTATACCGGCTATTGATTTATGGGATGGTAAGGTAGTCCGTTTAAGGAAGGGGGATCCTGCCAATTTAACCGTGTACAGCAAGGAGCCCCTGGAGGTAGTTAAGAAGTGGGAAGAGCAGGGAGCAGGTCTTATTCACTTGATAGATTTATCTGCTGCCACCGGAGCAGGAGATAACAAAGAAGTGGTAGAAGACATACTGAAAAACTCAGGCGTAGATATACAAATAGGAGGAGGGATAAGGACCCTGGAGGAAGCCCGGGCTTTAATAAAAAAAGGGGCCCGGAGAATAATTCTCGGGACCAAGGCGGTGGATGAGGATTTTCTGGACAGGCTTTCAGGATTAATAGAGGCGGACTCTATCGCCGTAAGCGTGGATACAAGAGACGGTTTGGTCGCGGTTAAAGGATGGAAAGAAGAAACCAGAGTTAAAGATACAGATTTCCTTAAGCGTCTGGAGGGAAAGGGGATAAGGTGGGTAATTTATACCGACATTTCCCTGGACGGAACCCTGGAAGGAGTTTCTATTGAGAAGTTAAGGTTCCTGGAGGATTTCTCCGGTATGAATATAATTATTTCAGGGGGGGTGTCCTGTCTTGAGGATATAAAAAATTTAAAAAAGAACCTACCCTTTATTTACGGAGCTATAACCGGAAAAGCCCTGTATGAGGGCAGAATTGATTACCGCCAGGCAAAGCTGCTGGCTGAAAACTGACTTCTAATCTTGGCCGGTTTGATTTTTCCGGAACCTCAAGAAAACAAAGAGGTTAATATTTAGCAGTTGACAATATTATAAAATATGATATAACAAATTCCCATGAAAAAGACCAGATTTTTTAATAACGAAGAGAGCAGGTGGTTTGTTATAGACGCCAAAGATAAGATTCTGGGTAAGGTGGCGGTGCGGGTGGCCTGGATTTTACAGGGTAAGACCAAAGCTACTTATACCCCTAATTTTTTGTGCGGTGACCGGGTCGTTATTATAAATGCCAGGCATGTTAAAGTTACCGGAAAAAAGATTGAAGAAAAAATATATAATAAATATTCCGGTTATCCCGGCGGAAGAAAAGAGATAAGCCTGGGGGAACTTTTGAAAAAAAACCCCTCAAAAGTCTTATACCTTGCAGTGAAAGGTATGTTGCCTAAAAACAAACTGGGCACAAAAATGCTGAAATCTTTAAGGATATATCCCGACGGTCAGCATGATCACCAGGCCCAGAAACCACAGGTGGTGGAGGTTTAGCTATGGCAGAAAAAGAAAACAAAAATAAAGCATTTACCGGTACGGGCAGACGTAAAAGAGCAGTAGCCAGGGTCAGGATTATCCCTTCCGGAAAAGGGCGAATTACCATAAACGGCAAAAAACACGATAATTATTTTTCGACCGTCGACAACAGAGTGCAGGTGGTACGTCCGCTTTCTGTAGCCAAAATGGAAGATTCCCTCGATGTCAAGGCCAATGTTAAGGGCGGGGGAGTATCAGGCCAGGCCGGGGCTGTAAGCCTGGGTATAGCCAGATGTCTCGTACAGTTAGAGCCTAACCTGCGCAGCACTCTGAGAAGAGAAGACCTGCTTACCCGCGACCCGCGGGCCAAAGAAAGAAAAAAATACGGACGTAAAGGGGCTCGGCGCAGATTCCAGTGGACCAAGAGATAATCTGCCGGTGCTTTCTGCCGGTACAGAGAAGGTGTTTCCCTAACGCCTTCTGTTCCTTATTTTTCCTTTCCCGGTCTTTATCTCCAGAGTCTTCTCCCGCTTACGGCTATATATAATAACATTAATTTTCTTGACAAGGCCAACCTTATGAGTTAATGTATTTCAGAATAGTTACCCTTTTAAACCTTGCCGATTCTCATAAATTGTGTAAGTCACAGTTTATTATAGCCATAGAAGATAATAAGAATTGGTGATTTTCCTAATCAGAAAATTTCAGATATGTTTAATGCGGTAGAGGATGTTTTAGAAGATGTAGCCAGGGGTAAACCGGTTATAGTGGTGGATGATGAAGCCCGGGAAAATGAAGGCGACCTGGTAGTGGCTGCTGATTTTGCAACACCTGAAAATATCAATTTCATGATTAAGGAGGGCCGCGGTCTGGTTTGTGCCCCCTTGACCGCTGAAAGAATAAAGTGTTTAGGGCTTGAACCCATGCATTACCGGGAACAGGACAGGTTTAAAACCGCCTGGAGGGTCTCGGTTGATGCTTCAAGAGGGATTACCACCGGTATTTCTGCTTTTGACAGGGCAAGAACAGTAAAAGTTCTAATTGACGATGAAAGTACTCCCGATGATTTAACTAAACCCGGTCACACCTTTCCATTAGAGGCCAGGAGCGGAGGAGTGCTTACCAGGGCAGGGCATACCGAGGCGGCGGTAGACCTGTCACGTTTGGCCGGACTTAAGCCCGCAGGGGTTATATGTGAAATAATAAAATCAGACGGAGCTATGGCCAGACTTTCCGATCTTATCCCTTTTGCGGAAAAACATCATCTAAAAATCTGCACCATAGCTTCTTTAATCGAATATCGCCGGAAAAAAGAAAAGCTTATAAAATTAGTTGAAAAGGTAAAGCTACCTACACTTTACGGAGAATTTATTCTTTTTCTCTACGAGTCTTTAATAGATTCCACAGAACATGTTGCCCTGCTTAAGGGCGAAATTACCGACGAACCCGTCTTGGTAAGGGTACATTCCGAGTGTCTTACCGGAGATGTATTCATCTCCTGTCGATGTGATTGCGGTACCCAGCTACACGAATCTCTTCAGATTATATCCGGAGAAGGAGGTGTTTTACTCTACATGCGGCAGGAAGGCAGAGGTATAGGGCTTAAGAATAAGATTAAAGCGTATAAGCTGCAGGAGGAGGGTGTCGATACGGTAGAGGCAAATAATATGCTGGGTTTTGCTTCCGACCTGAGGGATTACGGCACAGGTGCCCAGATATTAGCCGACTTAGGTGTCAAAAAGATAAGGTTATTGACCAATAACCCCAAAAAAATTATAGGGCTGGAAGGTTACGGTCTCGAAATTGTCGAGCGTATACCGATAAAAATAAAAGCATCGGAGGAGAATAAACATTACTTGGATACGAAGAAAAATAAATTAGATCATATACTTTAGTTTTTTAAATTAGTTGAGATAAAAGAGAGGAGGAGGAATGAAGGAGATAAAAGGAAGTTTTTCCGGTCAGGGAAAAAAGATAGCCATAGTAATTTCGCGTTTTAACGAGTTTATAAGCACCCAGTTACTTCAGGGGTGTGTTGATGCGTTAAGAAAGTCAGGCGTCTCCGAGGACGATATAACAGTTGTATGGACACCGGGTTCTTTTGAAATACCCCAGGTACTAAGCAAAATGGATGCTAAAAAATTTGACGGCATTATTGCCTTGGGAGCGGTTATAAGAGGAGATACGCCCCATTTTGAATACATTGCTTCTGAAGTTTCCAAAGGTGTAGCCCGGATATCTCAGGATAAAAAGATTCCCGTTTCTTACGGTATAATCACAGCAGATACTCTTGATCAGGCTATAGAGAGGGCGGGAACAAAGCAGGGCAATAAAGGCCGTGATGCCGCTCTGGCCTTGCTTGAGATGGCTAATCTCTACGCTCATTTGAGCTAAAATAAGATTCAGCTGAGTTTTCTCAATTTCCCGGCTATTTGAAATACAAGCCTCTTTAAGGATACGAAGGTTTTTATAAATCACATAAATTAAAGTAAAACAGGGGTATGAGATTCAGGTCAAAAGCGAGAGAGTGTGCATTGTGCGTTCTCTACCAGACAGAAGTAGCAAGAATGGAGCCGGATGAGGCTTTAAGTAATTATCTTGATAACAATCCCCAAAAAAAAGAAGTAGCTCATTTTTCTTCCCTGCTAATAAGGGGCATACACAGCAATATCGCCTCTCTTGATTTAATTATAAAAAAATACGTTAAAAACTGGGAAATAGAGCGCCTGGCCATAATTGACCGCAATATTTTAAGGATTGCCTGTTTTGAATTGCTTTACACAGAAGACATTCCGCCCAAGGTATCCATAAACGAAGCGATAGAGCTGGCCAAGAAATTCGGGGATATAGATTCTCCCCGTTTTGTCAACGGAGTCCTTGATAAGATATATAAAACGGAGAGCCCCAAAAGAGAGGATTCAGCTTTTAAGCAAAAATAAATTTTAGGATGAAACAGCTTTGTGATTTGCATATTCACTCTTTGTTTTCCGACAGCGATTCTTCTCTGGAGAATATATTCCAATCGGCGCACAAACGAAATCTTTCCTGTATTGCCCTTACCGATCACGATACAATAGAAGGTCTGGAAGAAGCACGTTTTTACAGCAGAAAATTCAATATAGAATTAATTGAAGGCATAGAACTGAGCGCCAAGCGCCAAGGGTATGAAATTCATGTTCTGGGATATTTTATAGACGCCTCTGACTCTATGCTGAATAAAGAGTTGGCAGAGATAAAAAGCCTGCGCCGGATGAGGTTGGCTTCTATGGTAGACAGGCTGAATTCGCTGGGGCTGGATATCGATAAATCTGATTTATTAGCGAGTTTGGGAGAAAGCATTACAACCCGTCTTCACCTGGGACTCTATCTTGTACGTAAGGGCAAGGTGGGTTCTCTGAAAGAAGTATTTACAAAATATCTTTCGGTCGATAAACCTGCTTATGTTGCTAATTGTAAATATTCGGTTGAAGAGGCGGTTGCTCTCATACGTCGGGCAGGAGGGCTCGCTTTCATGGCTCACCCTCATTTAATACCGGATCAATCCTGGTTCTGTGAATTCGCAGGCCGTGGTCTGGACGGGATAGAGATAAATTATCCCGGGATGCCGCAGACCAAAAAAGACATCTATTGGAAAATTATCAGGGATAACAATTTATTGAAAAGCGGGGGTTCTGATGCCCATGGCACTTATAAGAAATTTACCCACGTAGGAAAGGTTACTGTCTCCTATGAGTGGGTTAAGGAAATGAAAGAGAGAAAAGGGTCGCTTAACAGTTAGCTTACATATATTTTGTATACAAATATTATCCGGATAGAGAAGTTAAAGCTCCGGACCGGCCGGGACGAAGAGGTTGGCCGTTTTTGGCATTGTAAGTTTGACTTTTATGAAAGGTAAGGATAAAGATATTTTGTTTATGGAAAAAGCCCTTGCTTTGGCCGCAAAGGGAGAGGGTTTTACCTCGCCTAACCCTATGGTAGGGGCACTTATCGTTAAGAACGGTAAGGTAATATCGAGAGGTTACCACAAAAAAGCAGGTTCGGCTCATGCCGAAAGAGAAGCAATCGAGAAAGCCGGAGTTTCTCTGAAAGGAGCCACGATTTATATTACTCTTGAGCCCTGTTGTCATTTCGGCCGGACTCCTCCCTGTGTAGATGAAATAATAAATAAAAAATTTGCAAGAGTTGTAATAGCAACTGAAGATCCCAATGTTATGGTTTCAGGCAAGTCTGTGGCTAAATTAAAGAAAGCGGGTATAGAAGTCAAGGTCGGAGTTTGCCGCCAGAAATCCGTCCGGCTTAACGAAATATTTTTTAAAAACCAGAAACAAAATCTTCCCTTTGTTGCGGTAAAAATCGCCCAGACTCTGGACGGAAAGATAGCCTCATGCAGAGGTGTATCAAAATGGATCACTTCCGAAATTGCCAGAGATTATGCAAAAAAGTTAAGGGATAAGTACGATTGTGTTTTAATAGGAGCTAATACTTTAAGAATGGATGACCCCTCCTTAAACGGGAGAAAAAAAACGCCGTTTAAGGCAATTATTAGCGGTAGTTGCGGTTTGCTTCCTGCAAACCGTCTTTTCAGTGATTCATCCAGGAATATAGTAATTACTTCCCGGGGTAGAGAGTTAAAAGGTCCGGATTTTCCGGCACAGATCATTAAAATTAAAGCGAAAAACAATATTATCCCTCCCCGTGCCATATTAAAAGAAATTTATAAATTAGGCATAATGTCGGTCTTTGTAGAAGGAGGAGCCACAACAAACGGTTATTTTTTCCGGGCCGGATTAGTGGATAAGGTTTATTGCTTCATAGCGCCTAAAATTTTAGGCGGGAAAAAGGCCCTTTCCTCTGTAGGCGGAGAAGGTTTTGATACTCCCGGCAGGTGTCCTGTATTAGAAGATGTTACGATTGACAGGGTTGGGCCGGATATACTGGTTCGAGGATATCCTGTGCGCAAAAGAGGATAAAATTTTATGAGCGGGAATGAATTAAATAATCTGATTTTTAAAAGGCGTTCAGTAAGGCTGTTTAATCCCAAAAAAGTGCCTCCGAAATTATTAAAGAAAGCTATTGATGCCGGTCGTCTTGCCCCCTCGGCCGCCAACCTACAGTTTATAGAATATCTGGCACTTGATAAAGAGAATTTACTAAAGGATGTGT
This sequence comes from Candidatus Omnitrophota bacterium, assembly GCA_014728785.1. Lineage (GTDB taxonomy): Bacteria > Omnitrophota > Gorgyraeia > Duberdicusellales > 4484-171 > WJKZ01. The sequence continues at coordinate 458 of WJKZ01000189.1, read as the reverse complement.
TTCTTTCTCTTAAATGGGCGGGATATTTGTATCCGCGAAAGGTCCCCCCGCCGGGAGCCAGGCCGGTTGCCTATATAGTAATACTCATAAACAAAGACAGAGCAAAGCGTTTTGATTTACGGGATGTGGGAGCAGCTGCTGAAAATATTATGCTTTCTTTGCTTTCTTTCGGTGTAGCTACCTGCTGGCTGGGTTCGGTAAAAAAAAGAAGGCTGAAAAAAATTTTAAATATACCTTCCCGTTATCTTCTGGATTCAGTGATTGCGCTCGGTTTTCCAGCCGAGTCTCCCCGGGTAGTTTCTGATTCCTCAAATGTTAAATACTGGCTTGAGGGAACAGGCAATTTTTATGTACCAAAAAGGCCTTTGAAAGAAGTCCTTCATTATAATAAAATAGTTTCAAAATGAAAGACTTAAAAGACCTCCTGCAGACAATTAAGGTTCTCCGTTCTCCCGGGG
>WJKZ01000188.1 GCA_014728785.1 Candidatus Omnitrophota bacterium | reverse complement strand
TATATCAAACTCCCCTTTTTTACAGGGCGCAGGCTTCCGTAATAGTCAAAGGGTACATTTCTGCCCCTTCCTTCGGTATTTTCCTGGATGAGGTAAACATAAGAATTCTTTTTAAGCTCTAAGGAAGATTTCAGGCGGCCCACCCTTATACGGTAACCTTCTAAATCCTGCATTACCCTTATATGGCGTCTTAAGTTTTTGTTAAGCTGGCGGATTAAATTTATATTTTTTATATGTGAAGCATGGCCGCCGTGAGAAAAGTTAAGACGGGCTATATCCATCCCTTTTATAAACATCTTGCGCAGCACGATCCGCTTGCTTGAGGCCGGTCCTAAAGTAGCTATAATTTTTGTTTTTACCATTTTAATTTCTCTCCTTAAACTTAATAAATAATATCACATTTTGTCCGAAGCTTAAAGGCAAAACAGAGAAGACCGCTGCACCCTCTTCTCAACGGCAAAGGTTGGAAAACGGGCAAAATCCGCATTTCCTTTCGTCCCGGCTGGGAGAAAAAGGCGTGTTTAAATCGAAAATCTCATTCATTATGTATCTTAATGACTCAACACATATGGCTAAAGTCTCTCCGGCAAAACCTTCTTCCTGAGGAAAGACCGTTCTCTCCAGATTCCTGATATTGTAAAGTTCTGCGCTCAAAGAGTGCCCAGGAAAATCTCTCGCCGTAAAATTATAATAGAGGGGTAACTGGAAAGACTTCACGTTTTCTTTTATAGAATCCCTGGTTAAATCCATATTCTTTAAAGAGCTAAATTTCCTGGGTGCTATTCCCGAAGAACCGGTCTTGTAATCAATAATAACTATACTTCTGTCTTTCAGCAAATCTATCCGGTCTATTTTATAGACAAATTCTATATCATCTCTGCCTACACTCACCATATTTTTGCATTCCTTCTCAAGTCCTATAATTTTTTTTACCTTTCTTTCGGCCTCGGCATCTAAAAACTTATTCAACCTGGCTTTTATTATCCTTTTTAAAAGAAAAGCATCTGAACGCATTCGCGGTTCAACCTCCAGAGAAAATTTTTCCTCCATTTTACGGAAAAACGAACGGCGAAACTCCCGGTTAATCCGGGGAGTCCTGTCTAAAAAAACACCGAAGGTTTCCTCTAATAATTCGTGTATAAAAGTGCCTATGGTCCTGGCTTCGGGGTCCTTTAATAAATCCTCTTTTTCTTCCAGCCTCACAACATACCGGAAATAAAAACTTATTGGACAGTTGAGGTATGTATTAAGACGGCTTGCAGAATAAACCTGATTTTTTAAAAACTTTATCATAGAGGGTGTCTTTTCCACTTTGACTGGATGCGGTTTTATCTGAAGACAAAAAGAAGCCTTAGGACAATCAAGATCATCGGTTTTTTTCCTATTCTTCTCTTCTTTCCATATCAATTCTTCTATAAACCTGCTCTTTTCCTTAATTTCGTTTTCTTCATAAACCAGAAATACTCTCTTAGCTCCGCTGAGAAGACGCATAAAATGATACCTCTGTATCTCTTCCTCCTTTTCAAGCCTGTTAACTCCCAGATTGAGCATTACTTCCCGGGGGATAAGAGGTTCGTGTATTCTTATATACGGCAAAACCGACTCATTGACGTCCATGACTATAACATTTTCAAAATTAAGAGCGCGGGTTTCAAACAGGCCTATGATCTGAGTACCTGCAAGAGGCGAACCGGAAAACGCTATGATTTCGGATTCCATCTTTTTCTCAAATATATCCCATATATCCTCATCGGGAAAAACCTCTTCGCTTAATAAAACCGAACTCAATTCCTGCACTACCTTATACATTTTCTCAAAAGCCTTTAAATTCAAGGGATACTTTAAAACCGGACTGTTTTCGGTTAAAAAATCCAGCATCTCATTAAGCCTTTTTGAAAAAAGGCGAAGGTTACCTAACTCCTTCCAGGAGTAAAAAAAGAATTTATGTATCTGCGAAAGCGCCTCCCTGCATTTTTCTTTTGTTATCGGAAAAGAATAATTCCTGAAATGCTCAACCACCCTCCGGTAGATTTCTTCCTCTTTTTCTATATCCTCGAGGCTTATAAAAATACTTCCCCCCACAGATGAATTTATCTCACCCGAAATTATCTCTTCTATCGAATGAACCATTATCCGCATAACGACACTCTCTTCCAGTATCCGCAAATTTTTTAAAAGGGGATTGCTTAAAACGCTCAGGTAATCACGGGCGTAATATTTCCCGTTTTTTCTGGTTCTCTGCAACTTGAGAAAATTAGAAAAAAGTGAGAAAACGGGGGTACGCCTTAAAGGGTAACCCATAGAGACATTAAACTCATCAAGCACGCAAGATACCTCAGACAGCAAAGGTATAAGAGCCTGAGGACGTGGGGCTACTATGACGGTATTTTTTTTATTGAAATTGCCCTCACTTAAAATCTGCCGGATGAGCGAAGCTTGCGAATGCAGATCAAAGCCGCAACGAAGAGAGAGTTTGAAATCAGCTTCCTGGTGTGGAGGTTTTATCTGGACGCCGAAATAAGCCGCATTTTTCCTTAATACCGACCAATCGTCCTCGGACCCCTGAAAAAGCAGGTAACTTCTGGTCTTAGCACAGACATTTTTTATAATTTTCTTTTCGGCGGCGGAGAGATAAAAAAGATTGCAAAACAAGACACCTTCAAATTCAACTGCTTGCTCCTTCAGGCTGATTTCGGCAACTTCTCTGAAAAGTGAACCTCGTGAATAAAGCCCCAGTTTTTTTAATTCCCGGTGGTATAAC
>WJKZ01000187.1 GCA_014728785.1 Candidatus Omnitrophota bacterium | reverse complement strand
TCTGGCGGGATATGCACCAATCCTGTATATTATACATCCAGTTAAGATAAACCTTTTTCCAGCGGGATGGATGAAACTTTATTTTATCCTCTTCCACTACCCTTATAGCCTGAGAGGCCAAAGGCTTCATCTTTACAAACCACTGCAACGATATCCTCGGTTCTATTACAGTATGGCAACGGTAACAGCGGCCGGCACTCACCCTGTAAGGCTCTTTTTTCTGAAGCAGGCCTTCTTCCTCCAGGCGCTTGATGAGAGCTTCCCGTGCCTGAAACCTGTCCATACCTGAAAACTCATCAGGCACATTCTCATTAAGCGTAGCATCTTCGTTCATTATATTTATAAATTCCAGGGAATGTTTCTTGCCCAGCATAAAATCTACTGCGTCATGAGCGGGAGTAACTTTGACCGCGCCGGTACCGAATTCAGCGTCGACTACCTCATCCTCAATAACTCTAAGTTCTCTGCCTGCAACAGGAAGAGTTACCTTCTTGCCCTTAAGGCCCTGATAACGCTTATCGGAAGGATTAACTGCTATAGCCGTATCCCCCAGCATGGTTTCCGGACGGGTCGTGGCTACCGTAACGTAAGAGAGAGCTTTCCCTTCTCCGCTGCTGAAAGGGTATTTGATATAATAAAGCCAGCCTTCTTCCTCCTCATGGGCAGATTCCTCATCGCTTAAGGCCGTACGGCAACGGGGGCACCAGTTAATTATATAATTCCCTCTGTAAATAAGCCCTTTTTCATACAGGCGCACAAAAACCTCGATGACGGAATCGCTGTAATCATCATCCATAGTGAAACGTAATCTCTGCCAATCACAACTCGCTCCCAAGCGTTTAAGCTGATTTACTATGGTTGAGCCGTGATTATCACACCATTCCCACAATTTTTTCAAAAACTGCTCCCTGCCTATATCTTCTTTTTTTAAATTTCTCTTTGCCAGGCTTTTTTCTACCACATTCTGAGTAGCAATCCCGGCATGGTCGGTTCCGGGCATCCAGAGAGCATTAAAACCCTGCATCCTTTTAAATCTTACCAGGACATCCTGTATGGTATTGTTGAGGGCATGGCCCATGTGCAGTACACCGGTGACGTTAGGAGGAGGAATAACTACAGAAAACTGCCTCCCCTCCTCTCCTGTCCCGGTATGAAAATAATCTCCTTTTAGCCAGAAATCTAAAATCCGGCCCTCTACCTCTTTGGGATTGTATTTAGAAGGAATTTCCATACTCTAACTTAAAATTTAAATATCTGGAATTTAAAAAATTATACAATAGCCGTAAAAAAAATACAATACTCAAAAAAAGAAGCGGGAAAAACAAAAAAGCGGTATCCGGCAGGCTAATACCGCTTCTACGGGAGTTTTAATCTCCTATAATTTTTACCAGGACTCTTTTGGGACGATTTCCGTCAAATTCACCGTAAAATACCTGCTCCCACGGCCCGAAGTCAAACTTAGACTCACTGACTCCTATTACTACTTCTCTCCCCATAACAGTTCTTTTAAGGTGGGCGTGGCCGTTATCCTCACCGGTTAAGTTATGGCGGTAACGGTCTAAATCCCGGGGGGCCAACCACTCAAGCCATTCCTTAAAGTCCTCCTTGAGTCCTCTTTCTTCATCGTTTATGAACACCGCTGCCGTTATGTGCATTGCCGAGACAAGACACAACCCTTCTTTGATACCGCTTTCCTTGAGGATTTTCTTAAGCTCAGCGGTAATATTGATAAATTCTATTTTATTTTCCGTTCTGAAAGTTAAATATTTTTTATGCGATTTCATTCTCTCCACCCCTTTCAATTAAATTCAAAGACAACTTTTAAACCTCCGGCATTTCCTTCAAAAATTACCCGGATGAATCATTCTATTCTGTTGCACAGGTCCCCTATCCCTTCTATGGAAACCTTAACCGAATCCCCTCTTTTCATAGGGCCTACTCCGGCAGGCGTACCGGTGGAAATTACATCTCCGGGCAAGATTGTCATTACGGAAGATATAAAATTAATCAGATATCCTATGTTGAATATAAAAAGCGAAGTGGAAGAATTCTGCTTCAATTTCCCGTTAAGAAAAGAAGTGATTTTTAAATTACCGGGAGACAATCCCCGGACCACCCAGGGACCAAGCGGACAGAAAGTATCAAAAGACTTGGCTCTAGTCCATTGACCGTCTTTTTTTTGTAAATCCCTGGCGGTAACATCATTTAAACAGGTGAAACCCAGTATATACTCTCCTGCCTTTGCTGCAGGTATATTTTTCCCTTTTTTCTTTACTACTAAAGCCAGCTCTGCCTCGTAATCAACCCTCCTGCAGCCTCCGGGATAGTTAATAATCTCACCGTCTGCTATCAGAGAGCCGGGGGGTTTTAAAAAAATAATCGGTTGGCGGGGCTTTCTCATTTTCAATTCCTTTGCGTGGTCTGTATAATTAAGGCCTACGCAGATAATTTTAGTGGGTTCGGCCGGAGGCAGGAGTTTATGCCTCTTAAGCTTTATCCTTTTATCCGAAACTCTTATCTCCTCGTAGGGGGAATTTTTAAGTAAACGCAATGATTCACCCTCAACAGCCGCCCAGTAATCTTTATTTTTATAAAGGACTCTTGCCAGACACAACATCTCTCTCATCTCCTGACTGAAGACACCACTCTAAGACTTTAATGATTCTATTAAATCTATGAATTCAGAGAAAGACTTATTCAAACATCCGAGCTCGTCTATGGAATAGCCGGGTCCTGCCGCCGAACCAAAAATCATCATGCTCATAGCGGTCCTGTGGTCTGAAAAACTCTTAAAAGCGGCCTCCTTAAAACCACCTCCCCCTTCAATCGACAGGAACCAATTGCCTTTCCGGCCTTCTTTCTCTTTATATTTAGAAGCTTTTATATTTATTCCTGCTTTTTTTAAGTTGTAAACCATAGAAGATATACGGTCGGTCTCTTTTATTTTTAACTCCTTTACGCCCTTAATAAGGGTTCTGCCTTCGGCAAAGGAAGCCGCTACGCATAGTATAGGTATTTCGTCTATCATCAGAGGGATCTCTTCCTCGCAAACATCTGTAGATTTAAGGCTGGAACTTTTTATAATGATATCGGCCGACGATTCATAACCGCCCTTCCTGTTTAGTATCCTGATTTTTGCGCCCATTCTTTTTAGGACTCGCAGCAAACCACAGCGGGTAGGGTTTATATTAACCCCCTTTATAACCAGCTCGGAATTTTTCAGAAGCAAGCCCAGAACTATAAAAAAAGAGGCGGAAGAGAAATCTGAAGGCACAAAAAGTCTCCCCGGACTCCTGAGGCCTGTACAGGGGCAGCAAACTATCTTCCTGGCCTTTACAGTAATGTCTGCACCGAATAAAGAAAGCAGTCTTTCGGTATGGTCCCGCGTTTTATGGAATTCCTTAATTGAAGTCTTACCCCGGGCGTATAAAGCCGCTAAGAGAATTGCCGATTTTACCTGAGCGCTGGGAACGGCTAAGTCAAAATCTGCTCCCTTAAGACAAGCAACGGGTTCAATGCGTAACGGCGGATATACTTCCCTCTTCTTTCCCCTCCTGGCGGCTCTACCTTTAATG
>WJKZ01000186.1 GCA_014728785.1 Candidatus Omnitrophota bacterium | reverse complement strand
CGCCGGCACCTCCGGTATCAACACCCAGGGCAATATCGGGAGACTGTTCCTGGATTGCGGTAATTACCCCGCAGCTTTCGTAATCAAAACCCATTTCAGGGTCGTCGTAGCCTATATCCTTTATTAAATTCCTTACCAGACGAGGCATCTCCACGTAACAATTGGTTGTTATTTCCCCGGCAACCATTACCAGACCCCGTGTAGTTAAGGATTCACAGGCAACTCTTCCCTTTTTATCACAAGCCAGGACGTTGTCTAAAACCGAATCGGATATCAAATCGCACATTTTGTCGGGATGCCCTTCGGTGACGGATTCAGAAGCAAAAAATGTTCTCATTCCCTTACCTCCTTATTCATCTGTTCGTTTTCAGCAGTTTTTGTATTTTCTGTTGTCTTCTCGGAAAGTTTCTGCTGTTCAGTTTTCTTTTCTTCCGGTAAACTGTCGTTTCCGGCCCCCTTTTTATTTTCTTCAGAGCCGCTAAAGTTATTGCCGTCTTTCTTTAAATCATCGCTTGCGGCAGCTAAAGGTTCTTCCTCCGGCACCCCGGACTGATTTTGCTGGTTTTCCTGCTCAAGAATTTTTTCTTTTTCTGCCAGGGCAATAAAATCTTCCAGTTTGGGTAACTCTTTCAATGAGTTTATTCCGAAATATTCCAGAAATTTACGGGTAGTTATATAGAGAAAAGGCTTTCCTACTACTTCTTTTCTTCCTCCAATCTTTATTAAGCCCAGTTCGGTTAATTTTTTCACTACGCCGTCTACATTTACTCCTCTGATAGATTCGATTTCAATACGGGTTACCGGCTGTTTGTAGGCGATAATCGCCAGGGTCTCCAGAGAAGCCGTAGATAGTTTCTGTTTATTGCGGTCTCTGTACATTTTTTTAAGCCACGGTTCGTTTTCCGGAGACGAACACATTTGATAACCGCCGGCTACTTTCACTATACAAATACCGGAACCACGCTGGCTATATTCCGAAGAAAGTTCTTCCAGAGCTTTATTTATATCTTTTTTATCCATTTCGATAATATCAGCCAGTTCGGACAGCTCGATTGGCCGTTCATTTACAAAAAGTAAAGATTCTATTATGGCTTTTAAAGGGCTTTCTCCCATAATCGAAAACTATGTTTATTTTTTTTGTCTGTATATTTCATTGAGAAGTTCCTCGACTGTTGAAATTTCTTTGCCGGTCTGCAGAACTTTTTTTATCATATCTTCAATTTCCTTTGAGTTATACTGGAGACGTTTTAAAATGTCTCTGGCTTCATCTATGATTCTCCCCTTTACGGGAGACGGCTTCTGAGGGCTTTCCTTTATCAGGGCAAACCGCCCTACCTTCCCCTGTAGATGAGCGATTATCTGCTTGGCCTTCTGGTTTCCTACTCCTGCCAGACTTTTTAAAAAATCCGTATCTGCTTCTTCTATAGCCCGGGCAATCATGGCTACAGGTTTATCGAATGCTTTCAGGGCCGCTTTAGGACCTACTCCCGATACACTTATGAATTTTTCAAAAAATTCCCGTTCAAGTTCTTCTACAAAACCTACCATGACAGGAATACCCCTGTTGTTTTTGTCAATATTTATGTAACTATAAACTACCAATTCAGCATTTTGTCCCGTTTCGGCCAGACGGTTATAGACCGTATAAGGTATCATTACCTCGTAAAAAAGGTCGCCTGACTTTATTATTACCCTGTTTTCTTCTTTTTTGGCTATAAGGCCTTTTATTGAATAAAACATCTTTGGCTGACCCTGAAACTATTTGTAAGCCCCGAACAGGTCTTTAACTTTACGTGCATGCGAAAATGCGACTACCAGAGAAAAAGCATCGGCGGTATGCACCGACTTAAATTTTTTACCCGTAATATTTTCAGCCACTTTTTTCGTCTGGAGTGCGTCAGCATTCCCCTTTCCCAGGAAAGATTTACGGGCTTTAGTTGTCGAAAATTCGAAAAAATTAAGTTTTTCCTGGTATGCCAGAAGAGCTACCACGCCCCGTACCTGTGCCAGAATTTTTAGAGTTGTCGGGTGCCGGTGGTGTGAATAAAGAGTTTCCGTAATGATTGCTTTAGGTTGGTGTTCTAATATCTCTTTTTTTGAAACCTCATAAATGTTGCTTAATTTTTCCGGAAGATGTTTTTTTGGGTTCGGTTTTATTTCACCTTCCTTAATTAACCTGACATCTAAATTATGTATATCGCATATAACATAACCGCAAACCCTTATACCAACATCAATACCAAAGACTCTCATCTTAACGGAATGTTATCAGATTTCCTGGGCAATTTCCTCCAGCACTTCATCGGGAATATCAAAATTAGCATAAACTTTCTGCACATCGTCGTGTTCTTCCAGAGTTTCTACCAGAGAAAGCAGTTGTTTAGCCTGTGCTCCGGTAGCTTTGATTGTCGAATTAGGAACTTGGGTTAATTCAGCCGTTTCCCATTTTATATCTTTCTCCTTAATTTTGGCTTTTATATTTTCCAGATCTTTAGGGTCGCAGAATATTTCGTAGTTTTTATCTCCTACCTTTATATCTTCGGCGCCGGCGTCTATGGTCAGAGAAAAAAGTTCATCTTCTTCAATTTGAGATTTTTCTATCAGAATATATCCTTTCGGTGTAAATATCCAGGCAACACTGCCTGCACCCGCCATATTGCCCCCTTTCTTGGAAAATATATTTCTTATTTCCGCCGATGACCTGTTTTTATTGTCGGTGAGGGCTTCTACTATTATGGCTATTCCTCCCGGCCCGTAACCTTCAAACACACAACTTTCATAACTTACCCCCGGAAGTTCACCCGTACCTTTTTTTATTGCTTTTTCAATGTTGTCCTTAGGCATGTTTGCATCATTAGCCCTGGAGATGGCGGTGCGAAGCCGGGGATTGGTGTCCGAATTTCCTCCGCCTTCTTTGGCCGCTACCGTAATTTCTTTGATCAACTTGGTGAACAAACGACCTCTTTTTGCGTCGGCTGCTCCTTTCTTATGTTTGATACTAGCCCATTTTGAATGACCACTCATTATAACCTCCTTTTATTAACAAAGCCATATTATGTCAGAAATCCGGCCGCAGATTTGGCCAGATTATCGGCTTCGCGATTATTTTCCCTGTTAATATGGGAGATATCAAATTTATCCATTTTGGCTATTAATCTTTTTGCTAAGACAAAAAGCGGATAAATATTCTGATTTTTTACTTTGAAATTGCCTTTTATCTGCTGGCACAACAGATTGCTGTCGGTAAAAACATCACACTCTTTATGTCCCATATTCAGCAATTCGATTAAAGGAAAAATTAAGGCCATATACTCGGCAAAGTTATTAGATTGTATGCCGAGATAAATACCTTCTTTTTTCAGGATTTTGGTATCTTTGTAAATCAGGTAACCTATGCCGACTTTGCCGGGATTGCCAATAGAGGAGCCATCAATATAAATTTTAATCATAATTCCAAGTCTTCGGGTATATACAGTATGCGGACGCAGCTTTCACATAAAACCAGTTTTCCATACATTTTTATCTCGTTAACTTTCTGGTGATTCACGTTCATATAGCAGGCACCGCAATTATTGTTTTTTACCGGGACAATTGCAAGTCCCCCCCGGCTTTTGATCAGTTTTTCGTATTTAGTTAGGATTTGAGCATCAACTTCTTCGGCACACCTTTTGCGCTTGCTTTTTAAATCGTTTATTTGTGCCTCAATCTCCCTGATTTTATCTTTAACCGTTTTTTCCTGCGAATTGTATTTTTTTTCTTCTTCCCGGGAAAGTTTTTTTTCTTCCTCCACCTTCCCTTTTTCGGATTCGATATCTTCCATTATCCTGAGCAATTCCTCCTCCACAAGAGAAATGTCTGCCTTAGAAGATGTTATTTCATTTAATTTCGCCTGGTATTCCTTGTTGGTTTTTAACTGATATAGCTGTCCCTGGGCTTTTCGCATGTTTTCTTCTTTTGAGTTTAAGTCCAGTTCCTTATTTTTTCTTTGTAATTGTAAATCTTTAAGCCTTTCCTCGGCAGAAGAAAGTTCTTTCTTTTTATGCTCAAAGGAATCTTTCAGTTCCGAAAGTTCACCGGGCAGTTTCCTGTCTTTTTCTTCAGATAGTTCATATATGCGGGAATCTATCTCTTGCAGATTAACTAATTTTGCTATTTCGTCTTTCAGGTTCATAAAATTCTCTACCGCCGGAAAATAAAACTTCAGTTTAACAGGGAGCTAAATGGGCACAGCCCGATTTGAACGGGCGACCTCTACGATGTGAGCGTAGCGCTCTAACCAACTGAGCTATGTGCCCTAATGGCCCCAGGAGAGCCACTTAACAATTAAAAAAACCGGTTACATATTGAAAATGGGCCCGCAGGGACTCGAACCCCGGACCAATTGATTATGAGTCAACTGCTCTAACCGACTGAGCTACGGGCCCTAAAATTATAGTAGATTATAACAATTTATAAGTAGCATATCAAGCTTTTTTATAAGCAAAACAACGGTCTCTGTGGCCAAAAAAAGATCTTAATAAGGTAGGATTACTGGTGTAGTTTAGGGTATATTCCTACATATAGGGTTGTATTAATCTCTCCAGCCCGTTTTTATCCATTGCCCCGATTTTAGTCTCCATGACCTTACCTTCTTTAAAAACCATTAAAGTAGGTATGCTCATTATCGAATAGCGAGTGGCAATTTCGGGAGCTTCATCTACATTGAGTTTGCAGACTTTCAGGCGGTCGGCGTAATTTCTTGCCACCTCCTCGATTACGGGAGCTACTATCTTACACGGCCCGCACCAGGGTGCCCAGAAATCAATTAGTACAGGTTTGTCGCTTTGTATGACTTCCTGGTCGAAATTATTTGATGTTAAGCTGATTTCCATAATCTTCCCCCTTCCTGTTTAAATTTAACCTTGCGATTATTTTATAGCTTTTATCTGCTTCGACAGAGATTTTGCCTCTTTCACCAAATCTTTGATTTTTTTGGTAGATGGCCATTTGCTGGCGGGTGTTCCGGCGACGGTTTTTCCCAAATTGTAATAAACTTTCTCTCTTTGTACCATCAAAGAAATCCTTTTTGTCTTCTCCGCTCCCCTCTCAGAGATGTCTCTTAAGTACTTTTCCCCTTTGTTAAGCATAGTCTTTGCGTTTTCCATTCCCTTTTCCAGCTCTTTCCTTGTCCGCGGCCACAATCTATCCATCACTTCCCTGAACGATTCTTTGTTCGTCATCCACCCCTCCTTTTTGTTTTTTAAGGATTTTCTTTGTACTAAAGATTTTATCATACCTTCCTGTTTTTTCAAAAAATATCTCTTCCTGTTGCAAAATCCGCTAACAAAATAGACTATTTTCGGCAGTTAAGAAAATAAACTGTGGGCTTGAAGAAAGCGTGTAAATATGATATATATATAAGGGTATCTTTGAAAATGCGGGGGTGAAAGGGACTCGACTCAAAACTTAGGCAAAAGGTTGCATGCCGTAAGGGTAAACCCATTGCGTTAAAGAGGTTTACAAAAAACAAAGGCAACACCTACAGTTGCAACTCTTACACCTGCAGTTGCACCTACAGCAGCTCCTATTTTTGTTGGTACTCCGGCTATGGCTGGAGTCAACTAATAGGCCTGTAGGTTCAGCAGGACTATTGTAAGGCTCTTTTACTTTATGCCCCGGGAAGTAAAAGGGTTCGGTTACGGGGCTAGGAATAGGCTTTTTGCTTTGAGGGTTTATTCCGAAGTCCATTCAAAGCTGCTTTCCGGAAAATCCTGCCTTTTGGAGTTTCCGGAAAAAAGAATAAAAAAAAGGCTAAGCATGTAGTAGCTTTTTACCGAAACTTTGAGGACGCGGGTTCGATTCCCGCCACCTCCACCATTTCTATACCTACAAGACTTCATCTTTCCAGCAAAAGCTCATCGTAACCAGAAAACCTAATACATTATCGCACAATTTAGCTTCTTCGGAGAAACTCCGCGTATACGGAGAATATTGACGATTCCCGCCGGCCTGCACCTGCCTCACCGCGCTCATTAAGGCGGGAATTCTCGATTATTCCGCCAGAACTCCTCGGCTTACAAACATCTTCCCCCCCGCACGCCTTCTTAAAACCACCAGGTCAAATCAAAAAAGACTTGATTTTTTTTGTTTAAAAGTTAATATAAACCTATGTTTTTAAAGTTACGCAGCCACCATATAAAAATAGTCCTCTGGATACTGATTATCGTAATAGTACCGGCTTTTGTCCTCTGGGGAACATCGTCTTTGAAGAACCGAAAACAGTCTGCGATTGCTTCTATCGAAGGGGAACAGATAACGACTCCGGAATTCAGAGAGTATCTTAATATGGCCCGTCTATTCCTCCTTCTTAATGCTTCTCCCGAGGCAAATATTACCTATAACGATATCGAAAGGACGGCGTTTGAATTAATAGTCTTGTTATGGAAAGCCGATAAAGAAGATATAAGGGTCAGCGATGCAAAGCTCGCTGATTATATAATAAAAAACTTCTCTTTTAAAAGCAAATTTGACCAAAATCGTTATGAGGCTTTCATAAAAAATATTTCTCAAAAATATAACCTGGGATTGACCCCCAGGGCATTTGAAGAAAATATAAGGAGGTTTATCAGAATAAGAAAACTGTTTGAGCGCTATGTAGACAGTGACGTTAGCCAGGAAGAACTGAGAGATTTATATAACCAACAGAATCAGACAGCAAAAATTTCTTATATTTTTATACCTTATAAAAAATTCAGGATAAATGCAGAGGTTACGCTTGACAAAGCCAGAGAGTTTTATGAAAAAAACAAAAGCCTCTTCCGGGAAAAAGAAAAAATAAAAATAAAATATTTGAT
>WJKZ01000185.1 GCA_014728785.1 Candidatus Omnitrophota bacterium | reverse complement strand
TCTTAATTCGTATCTGTATCTATGGCCACACAGATCTTCCTTCGAAATTAATACAAAATTAAGCAACTTTTCTTTTCAATGCGCGTCTTTTTGCCTCAAGGGTAAATTTTTACTTCTTCTTCCTGTTTTATTATCTAAAGAAACTCCGGGACTAACAATAGCTTTTCTCCTGTTTATATTGATTTATTTCTACCTTGTGTAAGGTTTACGGTCAAATCTCTCCTGTTGGAGGAACTACGGGGAAAATCAATAAATACCTCTGCTGTTTCTCACCTCCCAATAGTATATAAACATTGACAAAAGGCGAAGATAAGTTATACTTTATAGGGGAAGGTTGGAGAGTTTCCGCAACCACAGGCATGACTTAAGCAGATGTTTTTTAACTGATATAGAAAAAAAGCACTAATTTTTATTTTTTTTGAGCTGAATCTAATACGGTAATAAACATGGCAAAAGAAGAACCTATAAAATTAGAAGGGGTTGTAACGGATGTCCTGCCGAACTCAATGTTCAAGGTCAGGCTTGAAAACGGCCACGAGATCTTAGCTTACCCCCGCGGTAAAATGAGAAAATATTTTATCCGGATTATAGCAGGAGATAAGGTCAACGTAGAACTCTCGCCCTATGATTTGAATAGAGGTCGTATTGTCTACCGCCAAAAATAACTTTCCTAAAAAACGCCAAAAGGTAGATATCAAAATCAAGGAGGTAGGGGTATATAGTAAATAAGCATAAGAAATATTTTAGGAATGGGGAGTAGTTTTGTAGCAATTTATAAAATTAAAAGGAGAAAAAAGAGTGGAAGAGCCAAAAAAGATTTACATAGGGAACCTTGAATACAGCGTAACCGAAAGTGAACTGAAAAGCTTATTCGAAGAAAAGGGACTGAATGTAGAAGAAGTAAAGCTGATATCGGATAAATATACAGGTAGAGCTAAAGGCTTCGGTTTCGCCGAATTTGCAACCGAAGAAGATGCCCAGAAAGCAATAGATCAACTAAACGGTCAAGAGCTAAAGGGAAGGACATTGAGGGTAAATAAGGCCCAAAAAATGAAACCGCGCAAGAATAATTTCGGAAACCGGGACAGATTCAGCGGTCCGCGTCCAAGAAACTCACGCTTCTAATTAAAGATACCTAAAGAACTTAAAAAAGGCAGGGGAACTATCCCCTGCCTTTTTTAAACCACCCTATGGAGGCTCTCATATCTTTATTGTAGCTTAATATTTCGGCGGATACTCCAAGGAAACCGGCTGTCAGAAAGATATCGAATCCCTTATGCGGTTTTGTTCGAGAATCTCTTCGTAAACACCAAAGATGCTTTTGTCTTCAAGGTGCAGAAAATGACCTACGGAAGGAATAGTCTTTATCGTACAATCGGACATGCGGAAGGCTAAGTCTTCAACGTCGGCATAATCTATAATTTTATCATTTTCGCCGTATATTATAACGGTATTCTTCTCTACCTGCGAAAGAGGTACTCTGGCATTAAGAGGCCCCGCAGAGACTATCGAGAGGCCGTGTTCACAAAATGCCTTAAGACGTTTGCCGGACATGGATTTAAACTGCTTGGTTATCTGCAGTTTAATCTTTTCGGGGAGGTTACCTCCGAAACGGTTAATTATTATTTTTGCCATACGCTCCCTGTCGCTTTCGTCGGCATTTATACCTTCAAGTATAGTATCTTTCATGAAAGCATTGGGCCTCATACCTATACTGGCAAGAATCAATCTGTCTACAAAGTCCGGAAAATGCACAGCAAAAAGTAAAGCAACAACCCCACCCCAGGAAGCAGAACAGATAGTCGATTTCTCTATGCCGAGTTCTTCTATAAGGCTCTTCAATATAGATACCTGTTCATCTAATGAAAGATTTAAAGAACCGTTATTATTGTTGTTGTTACCCTGGTAAGGAAAATCAAACAAAGTAATACGATACTTTTTCTCAAAATGCTGCACAAAAGAAAACCACATTGCCATAGACTGCTGGATACCGTTCAGACAGATAATGTCCTCCCCTTCTCCGTAAACTCTGTAAGGTACCCGGAACGGCCCGTGAGAAAAAACACTTTTCCTGCGGGGAGATGAACATCTCATAAGCTTATCCTTTGTTTTTACCTCTTACTAAAACCTTTACAATAAGTCTGCTAAAAAAATAGTAAAAAACATATTTATCCTCTTAAGAGGCTACTTCTATCTTATTATTAGTTTCGGGATTTTTCAATATAATTTTACTCACCAAGAGTAAGTTTATTCAAATAAATAATAAAAAAAGAGTGCTTCGGACAGAAAGATTATTAAGGTAAGGTTATTTCTCTTGATTTTTTAAACCAGGAGCCTTAAAGTCCTTGGCTTAAAAGAGGCTCAATAAAAAGTTGTGGGGGGAGATGACTTTTAATCCTTTCTTTGTTTAATCAAAGGGCTAACCTCCACCTTCGATTTTATGGAATTTGATATCAGACAATTTTCCTCTGAACGTTTTATAATTTCTTTGATTTCTCCGGTCTGATTTTCACCGCCTATATAGATAACCGGCTCTATATTTATGCGGGAAAAAATATATCCTTTCTCTACCCTCTCCAATATTCCTTCCGCCCGGCTCTCGTAGGAAAAAAGAACTATTTCCTGCCTTTGGGCAAAGAATAAAAAGGTAGTCATAATACAGGAGTTAACCGAAGCAACAAATAAATCCTCGGGACTCCATACACCCGGATGCCCGCTGAACTCGGGCGGCGCAGAAACCTCAATATCCGGTTTACCCGGAGAAGTGAGCTTTCCTTTCTTTTTTCCTCCCCATTCAAGAGAATTTGTATAGATAAAAATTTTACTTTTAAAGCCGGGCATAACTTTTATAACGGGCAGGTTCCTGCGGGACAGCTCGAAGCCGAAGAGCCTTTATCTTTATTCGAGGTGCCTAAACTGAAAGAGCCGAAAATTCTTTTAATACTTTTGCTACCACACTCCTGACACTTCAACTCTGTCTTTTCGGAAGTTACCCCCACCAGCAAGTCGAAATTTTTACCACATCCTTTACAAGTATAACTATATAAAGGCATAATGCCTCCTTCACTTACATTTTTCAGTATAACTCCCCTACCGATTCCTTCAAGAAAATTATCCTCTGACCATTTTTGCTCCGCATTTAGGGCAACTCACCTGTGTACAGGGCAAGCCCGCCTTGTGCGGAACGGATATCTTGCAATTCGGACAAAGGCAAACTCCTCCTGAACCCCTGCCAGGCCGCTTACCATAGCCGGCACTGCCGGGGCCAAACATTCCGGAACCTCTGCCACGTCCTGTTCCCGGTCCTTGACCAAACGGTCCTGTTCCGTTTCCTCCAGGCATATCAAACCTCCTATTTAATATTAAATGGTTTAATATCTGCCTTAACAGGGGAGGACATAAATAGAAACCCTCCCCTGCTGCAGATAATTATCCGTTACTGCTTTCTTCTGTGCCGGTCTCTAATTCCTTTATTCTTTGATTAATGGCATTAATCTCTTCCTGCATAAGCCTGGCTTCTTCTCTTAAGGCTTTTGCCTCGTCAATAGAGTTAATGCCGCCGGGATAAGGGTTTAAAGGGTAAGGGCGTCCGTAATAAGGAATCCCCCAACGATACCCTAAACCGCGACCTCTGCCCCAGCCACGGCCGAAACCCCGGCCTCTGCCGAATCCGCGGCCATAGCCAAAGCCGCCGCCTCCCGGCATGGGGTTCGTATATCCAGGAACAGAATAACCTGCACAATATCCGGCTGCACGGCCTGTCATAGGGCCTGCACCCATTGGACCAGTTCCGTCACCTCTTGGCATTTTAATCACCTCCTTTTCTTAAGACTTCAACCATATTTCTTTAGCCTGATATACTAAAAGCTAATGAGAACCATTATCACTTATGTCTAAAAAAAATATATGCCTAATCCTCTAACTCCTTTCTGCACTCCCCACACAAACCGTAAAACTGAACAATATGCTTTTTAATCTTAAAATCATACTTATTTGAAAGCTCCTTTTCAGTTTTTGACAATAACTCCTCTTCTTCCCTGATAAATTCACTGTAATCAATGACCCTGTTACAGTTAATGCAAATCAGATGATGATGGTGGTGGTTTTTATCCCGGGTGTTGCGGATTAGCTCATAGCGTGCCCTTCCGTCTCCAAAGTCAAATTTAAATACTAACCCCATCTGTACAAGCAGTTCTAAAGTACGGTAAACAGTGGAGAGCCCGCTGCCAGGGTTAATTTTACGGACTTCCAGATATATTTCCTCTGCGCTCAGATGCTTAGAAGTCCTGCTTAAGACATCTAATACTGCCTGTCTGGGCAAAGTCAATCTATAGCCACACCCTCTGAATCTTCCCTGCCACCAAGCATGTCCTCTCCTTGGACCTCTGTACATATCTTCTCCTTATTGATAATGATTCTCAATCTCAATTAAAATTTACCATACCCTCACTTTATTGTCAAGTAAAACCAGAAAATAAGCTGGTGGCTTCCAAATAGGCGGAATTCAAAAAATTATGCAGACGGAAATCAGGCAGAGAAAAAAGAAAGACTGCTTTTAAGCATTAAAAGTAAATTAAAATCTAACAGCCGGTTATATATTTTAGAAACTTAATTTTTTTGAAGCAAAAACTACAAAACCACCCTTGCCGAACCCCTCTTCTGTTTTTTCGGGAGATCTTATCTTCTCCGGTATATCAAATATGGTTTGGTAATAGGCAGGTGCGCTAAAACCGCAGCTCTTCAATAAATTATTAACATCTTCTATTCCCAGAAGAGTTGCCTGGCTATAAAATATGCTTTTTTTCGTAAGATAAAATTTACCTAAAAAACTATTTTTATCTATTATGCCTGCTACAAAATATCCTTCTTTTTTAAGCACTCTTCCGGCTTCTTTTAAAACTCTTTCGGGGTCGCTTACAAAAGAGAGAGTTACGACTGCCAGCAAGTAATCGAAATATTCGTTTTTAAAGGGTAGGGCTTCAGCTCTTGCTACTGCTACCTTTACCCCCCGTTTCCGGGCAACTTTTATCATGTTGTAAGAAGAATCTATACCAAACTTTACCCCCAGAGGTGAAGCAAACCTGCCTGTACCGACCCCTATCTCAAGGCCCTCACCTTTAGAAGGGAGAACTCTTTTTATTGCTTCGATTTCTGAGGTATAGACAAACTCATTCCTGTGGTACCAATCATCATACCTGACCCAGTTACGGTCGAATATATTATTCATTTCTCTTTAGAGCCCGGGGATAAAAATTTAAAAAACGAAACAAATCCATAAATTAAAAACCTAATTCGCCCCACCAGCCGTCGTAAAATTGCTTAAGATGCTCATAGGT
>WJKZ01000184.1 GCA_014728785.1 Candidatus Omnitrophota bacterium | reverse complement strand
GATGATAACAGAAGAATTATGCATCTTAATTTCTCTGGCCAATTCGATATCCTTATCGAAAGTACTCGATGCAAACTCATAAAACAGTACTTGAGGATTTATTTTCTTAACCTTCTCTAAAAATTCATCATAGCCTATATCTAAAGCAACCCCGTCGATTACCTGTACATCCAGCCCTTTATTTCTCAACAGAGAAGCGCTATAAGCCAGAAAAAACGGAAAAGGAAGATAAGGCGGTGGCCAATTTTTGAGCTTAACTCTGTAATGCGGCCAGCGGGAACCGGAACGGATAAAATATTTTTCATACCTGCCGGCAAAATCCTGCTTACAGGGAGGATTAGCTAAGGCTATCTTTTTCATAAAATTTTAAATATGTAAGAGGTAAACAGAAAAAGGAAGTTTTTCCTGTTTAAGATAATTCTCCATACATCCTTAAGCATTTGTTTTACAGAGGCTGGAGTCAGAGCTTTGGAGGAACCGCCCTCCCTCGACTGCAGCGGGGCGGATAACTCTATCAGGCGGCACCCGGATTTAATAGCCCGGATAAGATTTTCGGCACTCCAGGTAAAACCATCAGAAACTATATCAAAAGATTTGGCTGTGGTTGTTGGCAATATAGTAAGGCCATTGTAGTATTTAACTTTTAACCCAAAGACAGTATTTATTATAAAAGTGTAAGTTCTTGATAAAAATATTCTGAAAAGAGAACGGGTGTCGGAACCCACATGATGAGTAGTGACAGCGGTGTTTTCTTCGAGATATCCCAGGGCATCCAGAAGCTCCGCAGCTGAATTTTCGTGATCTCCGGGAAACCAGGTAAAATAATCTCCCCCGGCTATCCGGAGAGCATCTTTATAACATACTCCCAAACCTTTCTTCTGGCTGTGGTGTATAACCTTTACTTCACTGGATTCTTTAGCTAATTTCTCAGCTATGCGTCCTGTTGAATCCTGACTCCCATCGTTAACTATTATTATTTCCAGTTTATCCAGGACAGGTCTTAAAGTATGCGATAAATCCTGTACTGCCTCTTCTAAAGCTTTTTCCTCGTTTAAAGCAGGAATACACACAGATAATTTTATTTCCCTTTCGGATTTATCCATAGCTATATAAAATTAATGTGCGGGCCGGGGTTCTTAAATTCCCAGAGATACCTGTTTATAGAGTCCAGCCTGCAGGCTCTTCTGCATCCTCTTATATCCCAGGAATTTTCGATTTTTCTCATTATCCTCTTTCTCCTGTTTCCTTCCCATATCTTAGCAAAACTACTCCCGCAAATGTTACCAAAACAGAACTCTTCTCTGCCCACAAAATTGTTACAGGGATATACATCTCCTTTGGCGTCAATGTGGGCTATAAAGGGGAGTCCTAAACACTTATTGTAAGGTTTTTCCTCTTCGAGTTTCAGCATAGAATCCAAACGGAATATAACACGAAAATTTTTGCCGGAATAGCCGCCTGTTTTCTCGATGAGAGAAAGCAACTTACTGTATCTAAAACCCGCAGGCAGGCCCTTTTTTTTGCTTAAAGGATGGCTGCTAAAGGGTTTTATCGATAAATAATCTACACCGATTCGCTTTAAGGATTTCGCCAGGTAAGGAATATCTTCCAGATTTTCCGGGATAAGCAAGAACTGAACACCGATTGTGCAGGAAAAATTATTTTTATTGCGTATTTTTACGGCTGTATCCAAATTTTCTAAAACTTTCTTAAAATCGGAAGCTTTAGCCCCGTGAATAAAAGAGTAGTTTCTGGCACTCCCGGCATTAAGGCTGACTCTTATCCAGCTAAGATTTTTGAGAATTTTGTCTGATTTCTCCTTGTCCAAAAAAACCGCATTCGTAGAAAGAGCCACATCTATGGAGTTTTTCCTGGCAAAAGAAGTTAACTCAACGGCTTTCGGATTCAATAAGGGTTCTCCTTCCCCGGAAAACAATATTGACTTTACTCCTTTTTTCGAAGCAAGAGACACGAAATCTCTAAAGCATCTTTCCTTAAGAACCTGCGGTTCATAATTTAAATAATCAAACGCACAAAACAAACAACGGTGGTTACAGCCGCCGTATAAACCAACTTCTACATAAATAGGGTAGATATTATTTCCTCTTAGCCAGGAAGAAACTCTCTCCACATGATACATCAATTTATGGCCGTCCATTCTAAATTTGTCTCTCCCTAAACTATATTTATTTTCCATAATCCCCCGCTACCTTAACCCGCAAGGCGCTTATTGAAATATACCATAGAATCTGCGTAACAAACAAAACTAAAAAAACAGTAAATTTTACTGTAAATCCTATACTTATATTCATTTTAAACCTCCGGGAGGAATTTGGGAAATTATATTTCTGTCGTATATCTTTTTTTTGATATTTTTTATATGCTTTACTCTTTCCTCCTCCCCTTTGATTTTAAAGTACTCAATCATTTCATCCAGTGAGTCGGAGTTCTCAATAACTTCAAAATGGTTAGGACCTACTATTTCTGCACTTTCAAAAAACCCTTTCTCTTTCAATTCAATTACATTAAGCCTGTTATTCTTTAAATTAATAGCTGTAACTGCAAAATAACTTATAAAAAAATAGATTGTCAGCCATTTGGTTATAGTTAACACTTTGGCGTCGGCTTCTGAGATATTTTCTGCGCAAACAGAAGGACGAGGTACCCCAATGCCTAAAATCTTGAATAAAGACCATATACAGGCGAAAAAAAGCGGGAAAAGTATTAAAATCTTATGTAAAAAATGGCGGGGCTGGAACAACTTAAAGATTACCGGCATAGCCGTATGTATGCGCTCGTGAAGCGGCGGGAATTCTTTAATATAGTCTATGTCAACCTTAAGCATAAACTCCGAGATAATCAGTATATTCCAAAAAATAAAAAAAACAGATAATATCAAAAGCGGGTAGAGCAATATTTTTTTTCTCCATACGGCATGTAAAACAAGAGAAAATAATAAGACAAAGACGGGATATTCTGTAAGCAGAAGCCGTGCTCCCGGCGTTCCGCCTCCCCAGGCATAACGGAAAGAAAGGAAAAATATTTTTATCAGCAGATATAAAACAATACTGAATAAAAACCCTTTCTCCAGAATACTTTTCCGGTCTTTTCTTTTAATAGCGCAAGGGATTTTTATTAACAACAAAATCATCCCAGCAAGACAGATATACAAAACAGGAGAGGTGTATATAAAGCCCCGATAGGAAGAAAAAAGCTGTTCAAAAAAATAAAAAGACCTGAAATTCAAAAGCCCTAATTCTCCCTGATGGAAAGTTCCGTACTTAATGTAGTTATTCAGGAATTTAAATAAT
>WJKZ01000183.1 GCA_014728785.1 Candidatus Omnitrophota bacterium | reverse complement strand
ATATTTATGAGGAATTAAAGTAATTACCCGTCCCGTTTCTTAAACCATATTTTAGATAATTTTTGAAGCAGTTAGCTCTGTTCCTTAAAGCGTTTTTAGGCCGTTTTCGCTTTTTATTCCTTGTATTTCTACTGCCTGTGAGGTACAATACCATTCAGTATAAGCCTGTAACAGGGTTGATTCTTGAGTAGTTTGCCAAGGATGGATATTCTGATAATAAACCCGCCGGTTAGATTAAACGATAAGCCTCGCCATATTCCCCACGGCCTTGCTATTATTTCAAGATTGATAAAAAGACATTTAAACATAGTTCCCACTTTTTTGGATATCAACGCTTACAGGTACACTGAAGATGAAATAAAAAAAATACTGGAAGCCGCTGATTTTGATATAGTTTTAATAGGCGGCATTGCTTCCACTTACGGTCAGATAATAAGTTTATCAAATTTAATCAAGAGGGTAAATCCGGACTCAAAAATAATAGCCGGGGGATATGCGGTAATGTGCATACCTGAAGTTTTGCTTAAAAACTCAGAAGTAGATATAGTTTGCACAGGTGAAGGGGAAATAACCGTTATTGAGTTATTAAAGGCTTTAGAGAAGGATTTAAACACAAACCTTTCGGGTATTAAAGGTATTTGCTATAAAACGAATAACAGGAAAGAAAAAATAGTCTGTAATCCTCCCAGAACCTTAATAGATAATCTTGATGAACAGAGCACTCTTCCTGATTATGAAGCAGTCCCAATGAATATTTATTTATCTAACCCTACAGTAGGGTTCGGTAAAGATGTAGATTTTATATCAAGTCGGGGTTGTCCTTACCGCTGTACTTTCTGTTACCAGCCTTGGGGCCATAAACCGAGATTCCATTCCGTTGATTTTATTATGGATTGTATAGCCCTTCTAAAAAAAGATTATGATATTGATTTTATAGCTTTCCAGGACGATGAATTTATGGCCAATGAGAGGAGAGTTTATGAGTTTTGCAAAGCGAAAAAGGCGAAATTTCCGGATCTTTTATGGTCCTGTACGGGCAGAGTAAATATAGTTGCCAGAAATGAGGATATAATAGTGGTCATGAAAGAAGCAGGGTGTGTGAGCATATCATATGGCTTTGAGTCAGGAGCGCAGGTTATGCTTAACAGGATGAGAAAAGGGATAACGGTTGAGCAGATAGAGGATGTAATAAGTATAAGCAGAAAGCATGAAATGCCCGTTCCCGCTTCTTTTATTATAGGCATGCCGGGAGAGACAGAGCGGACATGTAAGGAGACTTTAGACTTTTGCCTGAAGAATAACTTAAATTTAGATTCCTTGATGTTTGCCACTCCCTATCAGGGTTCGGAAATCTTTTATTTTGCACTTAAAACCGGAAGGATAGATAAAAATAGAATTCATGATTTCCTCTTAAAGCTTGGGGATGCGAGGGATTTCATAATTAACCTGACGGACGCATTTTCGGATGAAGAGTTGATACAAAAACGTAAAGAGATGATGGAGGTAGCCTCGGAGAATTATAAAAATTTTATTACTAGTGAGGAAATCTATACTAAAACTAAAAATCTGTTCGGGCCGTTGCTGGAAAAGTATTCTTTGGATGAAGGCGACCTGCAACACAGGGCAAAGCACGGTAGCATGAGCACTTTCTAAGAAGTAACGAGAAAAGAGTAGAAAACAGCGGGTAGAGATTAGCGGAAAGGGGAAATAAGAGGAAATAACAGAAAATAGCTATGGGAAAACAACTATTAAAAACATTGAATATTTCATTGTGTATCAAAAGGCAGTTAAGTTATTTTAAGGGTTTGTGGAGCACGATTTAATTTTGATGAAGAAAAGTTTTGCCGGCAGAATTCTTGCGGGCAATCAATTAAGGTGCCCGGGTTCAATACGTGCAGCTTGCTGCTTGTTGCCTGCTGCTTTAACCGAAGGTTAAACCAATGAGTATTTTTTCGCTTATAACAATCAGGGAAGGGAGTAAAGGATTAAAAAACAAATGCCTGCAAAAGATATGCGGTAGATACGTTTTTGAGTACACAGTAGATTATTCTCTTGGCTTAAGCAAGAATATAGAAGGTTTGTTCACTGTTGTATCTTCCGATTCCAGGACCGTTGAAGACTACTGCCTGAAGTACGGCATTAATTTTATTAAAAGGCCTCCGGAATTAGCCGTCGACTATGCAAAGATAGAGGATGTTATTTACGACGCACACAAAAAAGTCGACAGAGAATTTGACTACATATCGCTGTTGTACGGAAATATACCTGTAAGATACCCGGAGGAATTTTTAAAAGCATATAATTTCCTCCTAAATAATTCTGATTATGATTGTGTTTTGAGCATGCAGAACGTAGAAAAGTATAATCCTGCCTGGATGCATAAACTGAGAGGAGATTGCCTTCCTCTTAAGGAAAATAAGGGCTACCGGCGTCAGGATTTAAAGCAGTTTATGATCCATGACGGCCATACGGTTTTATTCAGGTCTAAAAAATTCCTGGAATTTAAAGGTAGAAGCTTAAAGGATGATGTAATGCATGGAGTTTTTGGAGAAAAAATAAAGCCTATGCTTAACGATAAGCTTATTGTCGATATTGACACAGAAAGAGACTTACTGCTGGCAGAGGCTGTCGTTGAATTCAGGAAAAACAAATCTAAAAATTAAAAATGGCTAAATTCAAAGCGGGGAATAAAACTATTTTAAATAGAAAGGACTGTTTTGTAATATCCGAAGCCGGGGTAAACCATAACGGTTCTCTGCGCCTGGCAAAAAAATTGGTAGATGCAGCAATATATTCAGGTGCGGATGCAGTTAAATTTCAAACTTTCAAAGCAGAAAATGTAGTGACTGAAACCGCTCGTCTTGCAGAATACCAGAAAAAAAATCTGGGAAAAAACACTACCCAGCTTGAGATGATAAAAAAACTTGAATTAGATTATGGTGCATTCAGGGATTTAAAAAATTATTGCGATAAAAAGAGGATTATCTTTCTATCTACTCCCCATACTTTTGATGCCGTAGATTTTTTAGAGCCTCTTGTTCCGGCTTACAAGGTAGGCTCCGGCGACCTTAACAATTTACCCTTTTTGAGAAAGATAGCGAAAAAGAAAAAATTGGTCATTCTTTCTACCGGTATGGCAAAGTTATCCGAGGTAGCCGTAGCTGTTGAGGCTATCAAAAAAGCAGGAAACAATAAGATAATTCTGCTGCATTGCACGACCAATTACCCCTGTCCGCTGGTGGAAGTTAATTTGAGCGCAATGTCCAGCCTCAAAGAAAAATTTAACTTACCCGTAGGTTATTCAGACCACACCGCAGGTATAATTGTTCCGGTAATGGCGGTTACTTTGGGGGCTAAGGTATTGGAAAAGCATCTTACTTTAGACCGCAGCCTTTCCGGACCG
The DNA here is from genome assembly GCA_014728785.1 of Candidatus Omnitrophota bacterium. Taxonomy (GTDB): domain Bacteria; phylum Omnitrophota; class Gorgyraeia; order Duberdicusellales; family 4484-171; genus WJKZ01. Next base: position 2,603 of record WJKZ01000183.1, on the reverse strand, counting down.
GACCATAAGGCGAGTATGGAGCCGGATGAGTTCAGGGAAATGGTTAAAGCCGTAAGAGATGCTGAGAAGGTTTTAGGAAGCGGGAAAAAAATCCCCACCGAAAGTGAAAAGAAAATCAGGTATATTGTGCGAAAAAGCATAGTAGCCTGTTGCGATATTCCAAAAGATACAAAAATTACCGGCCGGATGCTTTCTATAAAAAGGCCGGGGACGGGTATTTCTCCCGGGCATATGGACTCAATTATCGGAAAGACCGTTACCAGACGGATAAGAAAAGGGAGCTTGATTAAGCCGGAGGACTTACGGTGAGAAAAATACTTTATATTTCAGGAACCAGGGCAGATTATGGAATAATGAGGCAAACACTTTTAGATATAAAAAAAAGCCCTGAGTTACAGATTGAAGTGGTGGCTACCGGTATGCATTTAATGCCTGAATTCGGCAGAACTTTAGAAGACATAAAAAGGGATGAGTTTAAAATACATAAAATCGGTGCAACCTATATTAAAGATGATAAAAGCTCTATGGTTCGTTTTATCGGTGATTTTCTTCTGCTTTTAACCAAAAAACTAAAAAAAATAAAACCCGAAATAATTATGGTCTTAGGAGACAGGGCGGAGATGCTGGCCGGAGCCGTCGCCGGAGCGTATTTAACGATTCCTGTCGCACATATCCACGGCGGAGACACTACTTCCACGGTTGATGAATCCAGCAGGCACGCCATAACTAAATTCTCTCATATACATTTCCCTCCGACAGAAAAGGCTAAGGAGAGGATAATAAAAATGGGCGAGGACCCGTGTAGGGTATTTACAGTTGGAGCCGTAGCTTTAGACGGGATTTTTCGTCAGAAATTATTGAGCAGGCGTGGGCTTTCAAAAAAGTACGGCCTGGATAAATCCAGTCCCTTCCTGCTGGTAGTGCAGCATCCGGTGACTACGGAAGTTAAAGATGCTCCCGGTCAAATTAAGAAAACTCTTGAGGCGGTAAAAGACTCTGGCAGCCAAGCTGTAGTTATATACCCCAACGCAGATGCGGGGGGGAGAAAGATGATTAAAGTTATCGAGAAGTACAGGAAATACCCTTCCTTTAAGATATATAAGAGTATACCCTATCGTGATTATTTGAGCTTAATGGCGGCAGCCGGCGCTATCCTGGGTAACTCCAGTTCAGGAATTGTAGAGGCGCCTTCTTTTGCCCTCCCTTCTATAAATATTGGAAGACGGCAGGGCAGAAGGCAGAGAGCGGCAAATGTTATAGATGTTGGTTATTGTAAAGAGCAGATAAAAAGAGCTATTGACAAAGTGCTGAATGATAAAAAATTCAGAGCAAAGCTTAAAAAAAGCCCGAATCCCTATGGGGACGGCAAAGCCGGCGAACGGATTGTAAAGATTCTAAAAAAAATCAAGATAGATGATAGATTGCTCCAGAAACAGATAACTTATTAAGGTATTAAGTAGTAGAGATTTTAACATTTCATGACTTTTAATATCTGAGATTATGGACAAAGAGGCGATTAGAGAATTCGTTCGCAAAGAATGCTTATCTTTCATCCAGGAAAAGATAAATCGTATAGCAGAAAGGCATAAAAATATAATATTATTCGGAGCAGGCCATCATGCAGAATACTTACTGGAAAATTTTGATTTTAGTGCTCTGAGCATCAAAGCAGTGGTCGATAGCGACCCGAACAGGCACTCAAAGTTTTTCTTTAATCACCCTATTTTACCTCCTGAGAAGATAAACGAAATAGACACCGATGATACCGGAATAATTATTATGGCTTATGAATCACAGAGGGGCATGGTAGAACAGCTCAATAGTACTCTCAACAAGGATATGGATATATTCACCGTATATGATAAGGAGAAGGGGGAGTCCATGGATTGTTCTTTATATTTTTACAACATGAGCAAGAGCAGCGGCAACGATCGAAATATTTTAGAAAAGATATCTGCAGGTTACTACACAATGTGTGATTACCGTAATGCCAGCGGTTACCTTAGCAAGGCCGGCCTTGAGGACGGGTTGCTTCGGGATATAGAAAATAAGGAAAAAATAATTAAAGAGAGATTCCAGAATAAGCGCCCCAATATCTGCCTTGTTATACTCGACTGCGTAAGGGCAAAGAATTTAAGCTGTTACGGTTATGGGCGCAGGACTTCTCCCTTCATAGACTCTCTTAAAAGTAAAAGCCTGTTTTTTGAAAATGCCTTTTCAAACTCAAACTGGACCCTGCCCGGGCACTCCACCATACTTACCGGAAAAATCCCAAGTCACCATGGAGCCTGGGGGGGTATAAAAAGTTATCTTTCAGAGAAAGAAGAGAGGTTTCCTGAAGTGCTTCAGTCTAAAGGCTACAACACAATAGGATGTTTTTCAATTACGTTTATGAACCAGGCGTTCGGAACATCAAAGGGTTTCGATTTTTACGAGCAGGGCCCGATAGAAGATATTATTATCAATCCCGCTTCACTTATAATGCACAGGGCTTTAGAGAAAGTGACTTCAGATAAACCCTTTTTTATGATGCTTAATTTCGCAGACGCCCATTCTCCTTTTAAATCATTGATGCATCGCTGGGGTACTCCTCTGGCTGATTT
>WJKZ01000182.1 GCA_014728785.1 Candidatus Omnitrophota bacterium | reverse complement strand
ATACCGCGGGGTAAGGGAAGTGTAACTGCCAACTACCTGCCTTTCGCGACCAAGCGGAATCCTCACCAAGCAGACTTGGCTTTACTGTCCTCCTTCTTTTTCTATAAGAATACGTTCATTCACCCACCCGAATAAACGGTACAACAGATATGCCGGGTAGCCGAAAATAAACAGCATAACGGCACTGTCAATTATTTTTTTCTTTTGCTCTGTCCCTTCTATTATACCTGAATGTGCCAGCAAGAATATAAAAATACTGGCCGCGACTACTCCTGCCATAACTGACCTCTCCCTCTTAAGAACTGCGGCTGGTTCATATTCTCTTTCTTTCTCTTTTACTACATACCAACTTATACTGCAAATACTGGTTGCCAAAAACCATAGTGCTGCCAAAGCTAAAATGCTTAAAGCTGCTCCATAAGATATAAATGATTCCTGGATAGGAAAAATCTTAATACCTGTCCACCAGAATATGCAGTACAACAGAAGGAAAAACGATATCTTTATAAAAAGGAGGGCCTTGTTTTTAATTAAGGTTTCCTGCCCGATCTGTCTGTTTACTATGTCTATCTTCTCACTTATTAAACCAATATTATGGTTCAGACTTTCAATCTTGTTGATGTTATCTTTGTGCTTTTTGCGGTAAGCTTCTTCTTCCCCGGAAACTTTAGCATTGCCTCCTTCGCGGGCCGGCAATGTTGATATTTTTTCCTTTATCATCTCCCTCTCTGAGACCAGCCCTTTTACTTCTCTGCCGGCATTTTCTAAAATACTCTTTCTGTCTATCTCCACAGAAGGACTGCCGACAAGATGAAGGTAAATCTGTAATTGTTTAATTGAAAAATCAATCTCCCCTTTCTGGATTCGGAGCCGATAGGCCACAAACAACCACACCGCCCCCGAAAGTATAAGCAGAGAGACCGCGGCCAATCCAAAATAACGGCTAAAGTCTATCAAGAAAATCATCTTTGTTTCTCCACCGGAAAATCCCGTTCTTAAAATAAATAATACCCTTTTACCTGAAATTAGTCAATTTTAAAAAATTACCTCTCCGAAAACGGCAATTAAAAAACAGGGGGTGGCCTTTGGTGCTATTTAAAACCAAAAAGCCTAAACTTAAATGCCAGCCTTCTCTTAAAAACATTCCGCCGCTGAGGGGATGCCGGTTCGGCCATCTCTTTTATCGAAACTGTTAGTCTCCAGTGCCTGAGCCTAATACTTCTTTTAAAATAACTCCTGCGATATTGCCGGCCAGAAGCTTGTTGCCTTTTTTTGTAGCATGTCCGAAATCACCGGCAAAATTATCCTGAAAATAGTCACCGTACCCTTCTTCGTTTATTGCCTTTTTAAAAATATCCTCATTATCTACAAAAATTATACCCCGACCGGAATCGAAAATTTTTTTCAGAGGTTCTATACTGCGGGTAGGATACTGGACACAGAGAAGATATATGTCTCTGTCTAAAACCATGTCTTTTAATTTCCGATAATTATGTTTTGTCATGGGGTTATAATAATCTAAGTCCAGCTTCTTTGCTTTTTCCATATATTTTTGAGCCTCGTGTTGTTTGCCGAGCAAATAACAAAAACGGCCGGCTAAACGGTAAATCATCTCATCCCGGGGCTTTTTTTCTGCAAGCTTCTGAAGGGGCTTCAATAATCCTTCTAATTTATCCAGTCTATTCTGGCAGTCATAACAGCGATAAAACTCCCTATATGTATTTAGACAATCGGGATTTAATCTCAGGGCTTTTTTTAACACCTCCTCCGCCTCATCAAGCCGGTTGCTGTTTGTATAACATTTCCCCATCAGGGTATAAGTACCTGCATCGTTCGGAGTCAGCTCCAGTAATTTTTTAAGAATCCGCTCGGCCTCCTCATATCTACCCTGGTCTATATAACTATTTGCCAATTGCGCATATGTGGCTGGTTCCCGGGGATTGTCTTTAATAGTTTCTTCTAAAACCCTGTTTGCCTCGTCCATATCCCCTTTATCCCGATATTCAAGGTACTTATTGAAAGGGTTATCTTCTTCTGCCGCAAAAAACTCTATATTTTTTTCAAAATAAGCTATCCTCTTGCCACTCCGGATATCTTCTATCTTGCTATATATTTTGTTCAGATCCCCCTCCTCTCCCGTTAAATTTTCTTTTTTCTCCTCTAAAACATCCCGGGGTGCGGGTTTTTCCTGGTCTATTCTCTTCTGAAATGAAGATGCCTTGTCTTCAGCATCTTGCAGAAGTTGAGGATAAACATTTTCTTTTGAAGAGTCCTCTCCGAAAACCCCGGTAAACAAAGCGGCGGCTTCCTTTTTGCTCTCCTTAAGGCCTCCCCCTTCCCACACCCGGCTCTCACCCTTCATTTTTCTGGAACTTAAAAAAGCCAATCTGAAAAGTTTATATGTCCGGCAGCTGCGTAAAAAAAGTTTCAGCTTAACCATGGGGGTGTCTTTATAAGCAATTACCGGGAATCCCCGGTCGTTTATTCCCATCATGACAACGACAATGTCCGGTTTGTATTTATTTAATTCCTCTTCTAAATCGTTAAGGATAAAGGCTGAATTGGTGCCGTCGCGGCCTCTGTTAATAACTCTGAAATTAACATCCCTGGTTTTCTGGTTTAAAATCTCCTCCAGCTGTGCAGGATATGCATCTTCTCCGCCGCAAGCTGTTGTGGACTCTCCCAGGCAAATTATTACGTAGGTATTCTTTCTTTCCCCAATAGCTTTGTCTTGAAGGCCCCTTTTCAAAAGAATAACTCCCCCTACCATACGCAAAGTTAATTCAAGCAATATAATAGAAATTATTACCCCAAATAGTATTAATGTTACTCTTTTGACGGCCTTTCTCTTCATTTTCCTGGAATTTTTTGGGGAGGCGCGGGAACAAAAAACAAATATAACACAATCTTTTTATGAAAGTATAGAAGCGACCTTCATGGTTGTCAATCTAAAAAATAGGCGGTGTTTTGCAGGAACAAAATCACAAATAGATTCTCTGAAGGGCTAACGTTTCTCCTTGACATATCTAGTTTTAAAAGTTGTCTCACCCTTAGCATGTTACAACCTTTTAAGAAAGGTAAAGCAAAACACAGCATGAGCCTTATTGCCCGGGCAGAGAAGATGTGCAGGGCAGAAAACAATACTTATACTGCTGTTACTGACGGTACCTATGATGCTACCCCGGGAAGCTATGTTGAGCCTGCCGATGTCGATACCGACAATGATTGGGCTTATGTAACCACCAGGGCTGCTTCCGATACATTTACCATTGCCGCAACAGAGCCGCAGGCACCCCTAATGCCGGTGAGGCTATGGCTTTGGATCAGGACGGTACCTGGACAGATAATTTTGCTCCGTAATTTTTTTACCCCTCCAGCTGTCATTGGGGATTTCAGAGCAAAGAGAGCGGCTTGTTCAAGGAAAATCTGCAGACTAAAGAAAAATATACCCGGACAGAAAAAGTTGCTTTCCACAAAGCCCGTTTAGAGATTTTTTGCAAATTATATTATTTACTGCTCCGGGCAGGCAACAGAAAATACCCCCTCATTTCCGTCGAGGATATAAATTTTATCCCCTGTACTACCGCAGACAGAAGGAATTGCTCTACACTTATAATAAGAGGGGCCGAACTCACATTCAAAATTATAGCCTGCGTGTGTACCGCTGGTATAATTGAGATTGAGGTAAGGTTTTTCTGCAACAACTAAACTATGCAAAGATGAAGGATACCGGCCGTTATGTCTTGTGGCGTAATTCTCGGCTGCGGTTGCAATTTTTTCCAACACTGCTCTCGTCTTATTTTCGTTAGCCCGCATTTTTGCCTGTAAAAAATTCGGTATGGCTATTGCGGCTAACATTGCTATTATGGGGATGAGAAAAATTCCCAGAATACCGAGAACAATGCCGGAAACAGCCAACCCTTCTCCTTTAAAAGTTTCACTTTTATTCGAAATCTTAACCAGAGCGACCACCCCTAAAACGATAGCCGCTATGCTAAAAATTATCCCTAACACGGGAATAAGAGCTAAACAGCCGAGGATTAGACTCATTACCGCAATACCTAAAGTTTTTTTCCGGGTTAAACTCATAGATTAACTATAAAGCGGCTTTTACGGGAAAATACTGTTTCTGGCCTGAAATTATTCCTCACCACATACATGTTTGAGCAAACGCACTATTTCAGAATATCCAGCCTCCTCTGCGTATGAAAGGGCGTCTTTTCCACTGTTGTCTTTTGCTTTTAGGTTAGCTCCGTGGATAAATAGCAATTTTACAATATCGATGTGTCCCTGGAACGCTGCGCTCATCAAAGGGGTAACTCCATTTTTATCTTTAGCGTTAATATCGGCACCTTCCTCAACTAGGGTTTTCACAATGTCGGTGTGTCCCTGGAATGCTGCCCCTGCCAAAGCGCTCACTCCATTACCATCTTTCGCATTTATATCGGCACCTTTCTCAAGCAGAACATTCACAACATCGGCATGTCCCTGGAATGCTGCGTTAATCAAGGCGGTTGTGCCGTTTTCGCCCCTTGCATTAATATCGGCGCCCTCCGCTAACAACTCCTCCACCACAGCAGCCTCGTTATCTCCCGCTGCTTCTATCAATTGCTGGGCTAAATCGCCCGCGAAAACGACACAAGAAACAAGGCTCATCCACAACCCCATAATAAAAACTAAAATAACTCCTCTCTTCATACTCCCTCCTTTTTTTAATTATACCACTCCTTTAAAATACGGTAAAAAAATTTTACAGGCATCTTAATTAATGAGTGAATTGGGGTAGGTAGTATAAAACGGTCAGCGGGGCCGCCAATGTGTCTTTCCACATTGGCGAGACCAACTAACAGGATACCTGCCCATATGTTCCAGTACCCACTGATTTTGTTAACAATTTTAACACTCGCTCTAATTTTTGTGCAGTGAAGTACTGATGAATTTATTACTATGGCTGAGTCGTTAGGTCTTTAATCTTTTACGCTCGCTCAACAGAATAATATCCTTTAACTGGTGTTCACCTTTTGCATTGAGCCATGTTTTCTCAAAATGGGGGTCTTGCACTATATGGGCTATGGTAGAAAGAGCCTTGAGGTGAAACGCTCTCTCGTTTTTAGTCCCAAAAAGGACAAAAACGGCCTTCACGCTATCATTTTCTTCTGTAAACTCAATCCCTTCTCTGCACCTTGCCAACACTAGCTTAAATTTGTTCGATCCGGGTATTATTATATGCGGAATAGCTACAAATGGCGTGATTGCGGTGGAACCGTCTTTTTCTCGCTCCATAAAAAGCTCTGCTATCGCTTTATCTGCGAGAGCTATTTGATCTGCGACTTTTTTTGCTACAATATTCAAAAAAGTATTTATGTTAACCCTTTTTGTAATGTCTAAAACTATGGAGTTTTCTATAAGCTCATGGAATCTATCTATTGCTATTTCATCCCTTGATATGATAACCCTTTTCAGCTCTTCCTCAAGGGTATTATCTGTAATCCTTCGGTTAATAACTCTCTCCACCAGATGAAGAAGCGCAAACTCAATTTTATGCCTTTTTCTCCCATAGAGAAAATAAAACATAAACGCCAGAAATAACAGTGAAATGCTTATCTCAACAGCTACAAGACCCATATCTATAATAAGAAAAATAAAAAGGATTATGCCTGATATATTGATCCAGGGATAGAAAGGTACCTTAAATGCCGGCTTATAATTCTGCACCCTCCCCTCTCTCAGAACAATTACTGCTATATTGGTGGAAATATATAGGGTTAAAATTACCACTGAACCGAGCTTAACGAGATCCGTCAAGTCAAGCAACAAACAAATAAATATAAACACACCTGTAATAGATATTGCTATTGCGGGTGCTTTTTTTCTTTTTGTGAGTTTGCTTATTGCTGCAGGCAAAAGATTGTCTTCGCTGAGAGCTAAAGGATATCTCGCTGCCGATATGATACCGGCGTTGGCGGTTGTTATAAAGGCAAGCAGGGCGCCGAGCGAAATCACTATATACCCTGTTTTGCCAAATAATATCCTTCCTGTATCGGCTACGGGTGTCAGCGAAACGCGTAATTGTTCTCCCGAAAGAACACCTACTGTAACTATAAGTATTGCGACATAAACAAGTGTAACAGCAAGTACTGAAAAGATGATGCCTCTGGGTATATTTTTAGAAGGATCTTTCACTTCCCCTGATATACTGGCAATGTTCAAAAGACCGCCAAATGATATAAAGACAAAACCGGATGTAGCCAACAACTTGTTAAAACCATGTGGCAATAGTGGACTGAAATTAGCTTCGGCCAATTTGTCAAACCCGCCTACAATCAAAAAAAGCATTATGGCAAAAAGGGCTAAAACAAGAATTACTTCAAATTTTACGGCCTCTTTCACCCCCAGGATATTAAGTGCTATGAAAAATATACAAATAAAAAACGCTGACAGCAAAATAGGAAATCCGTATGTTAAATACAATATCTCTGCTATTCCAAAAACGGCAAAAGCTGACTTGAGACAAAGAGCGGTCCAGCTTAAAAAAGAAGATGCTGTCCCGACTAAAGGTCCCAGGCTTCTGGTAATAAAAAAATAATCTCCTCCCGCCTTTGGCATGGCAGTTGCCAGTTCGACAATACTCAAAGTACCTATTAGAGCGAGCAAGCCGGCCAGAAAATATGAGATAAATACCAATGGTCCTGCCTCTTTATATGCTAAGCCGGGCAAGATGAATATTCCAGAGCTTATCATGGCTCCGGAAGCCAGACAGAAAATATCGAGCAGGCCGAGTTCCCTTTTAATTTCTTTCTTCATACTTACCAGTCTTTCATTTTGTCTTTAAACTCTGCGAACCATTCATTATACCATCAACTCTTAAATCAATGAACTTAAGGTAAAATGAAAACAGCATTGCCGAAAATGTATTAGGTTTACTCTCAATTGATGGGTTAAGTTTGGAGATGTTCTAAAGAAAGAAAATGAAACAACGGGGCCGATGGGATTCGAACCCACGATCACTTGATCGACAGTCAAGGGACTTAAACCTGGCTAATCGACGGCCCCAAAAGGATTGTTTTAAAATAACAGAAAGGTAAATTTTATATTATCTATTCTCCTTGTCAACTACTAATTGTAAATGGTGGGCGATACAGGATTCGAACCTGTGACCTCTACGATGTCAACGTAGCGCTCTAACCAACTGAGCTAACCGCCCAGCAGAATATCCAGTTCTTTTCTGCCGTTGTTTGTTTTGAAAAAACTTCGTCTTTTTCTTGCTTCAGAAGCAGTAAGGCACGTTTCAAAATATCTCAATTCAAAAGGCCTGTTGTCTCTAGCCCATTTAGTGTTGCCGGTATTAAAGTGCTTTAATCTCTCATAGGGGTATAGTTTGGTATTTCTGATATAATGCTTCTTGTTTCTCAGGCTTTCCAGGACATAAACATAACACATAAACCCTTCTTGTTTCAGGTCTGTCTCCTATACAATCCTGATTTTAAACTGTCTTTCCACGCTTTTAGAATTAGAATGGGCGGGGAGGGAATCGAACCCTCACGTCCCTCTCGGGACATTGGATTTTAAGTCCAAGGCGTCTGCCTGTTCCGCCACCCGCCCTTTTACTTTCGTTCATCTTATAGAGGCGGCGAGCGGATTCGAACCGCTGAATAGTGGTTTTGCAGACCACCGCCTTGCCGCTTGGCTACGCCGCCATGCAGAACGCAGTCTGGACATCAGTACTGCGTAACTACCCTCCTCTTGCCGGCACAAGTACGATTATAATCTGTAAAGAGCCTGCTACTGTTTCCCTTTTTCTCTCTTCTTCTTGCCGTCATCTAACACTTTTACAAGCCCCTCTTTAATTTCAGCCAGAGCCGTGTTCAGCACCCGCTCATCGGGTTTATCTATAAGGGGCTTCTGTCCGTCGGCTAACTCAATTCCTCTTTTTGCCAGCAAAATAGCCAGCTTATAAATAGAACCGTCGGTAGCTTTTAACAATTCACTTAAAGGTACATATTGGGTATTCACTTTTACCTCCGAACCAATATATTAGCAAATTTCTCCTATATTTTCCAAAATTATTTTTTGTAGGTTGTTAATGGTGGAGTTGATGTTTTTGTTTGTAAGTACATAGTCATACTTGTTTGCGGAACTCAACTCTTTTTTTGCTAACTCGATTCTTTTTTTTATAATCTCCTTGCTCTCGTCTCGCTTCCTCATTCTTTTGTAAAGCTCTTTTTCTCTGGGGGCAGTGAGGAAAATAGTGATTATTTTACCAGCTTTAAATTGCTTTTTCAAATACAATGCCCCTTTTACGTCTATACACAACAAAAGACTTTTTTTAAGTTTTTCGGCAAGAGTGTATAATATTCTGGGGGTGCCATAATAACAATTCAAAACCTTCTGGGTTTCCAGGAAAAAATTATTTTTTTTCAGTTTTAAAAAATCTTCCTTGCTTACGAAAAAATAATCCTTGCCCTCGGCCTCACCTGGGCGCTGCTTGCGGGTGGTAACGGTAATCCCTTTTATTACCCTGCTTTTTATTCCTTTTTTCCGAAAGAGAGAATTAGAAAGTGTTGTCTTGCCCACCCCCCCAGGTCCGGATAGTATAAAAATTTTGGTATTGTTTCCCGCAGAGAAAGCTGCTTTTTTCCCGGTTTTAGCCTTTTTTTGCTTTCTGTCTTTGCCGCCGGGCCTGACCGCGGAACGCGGCTTTTTGCCGGTGTTACCCTTCCTGCCTTTGTCGGTTTTTGCTTTCTTCCTGCTCATTCTATATTCTGGGCCTGTTCTCTTATTCTATCCAAATAAGTCTTGGCTTCAACTATTAATAATGCGGCTTTCTTATGATGCGTTTTACTGGAAGCCGCGTTGAGCTCTCTCAATATCTCCTGGGTCAGAAAGTCTACAGGTTTACCTTTGGAAATTTCGCGGGTGTTGTTGATTTTCTCTCTTAATTTTTTCACATAAAAAGAGGTCAGGGATAATTCCTCATCTATATCTTCTTTTCCGTTTTCGTTTTTGGAGACACGCGGTTTGTATTTCTTTATCTTCTCTACGTTGGAGCCCAGGCGTTTTAAATTAAGAACTACTTCTTTTTTTATCACTTTACCCTCTTTCTCCTTGAATTTTACAAGCTTATCTAAAGCATCTTTCAATACCGACTGAACCAATGACTGCTCGAAATTAGTTTTTTGTTCCAAACAAATCACTTGAGGTAAAGCCAATATCTGGCTCACTCCGACATCCTGAGAAAGATTGTATCT